>DATIID010000002.1:0-14275 GCA_035480035.1 Saccharimonadales bacterium (SeqCode)
GGCTCCGACTCCTTGTACGCACACAATTTCAGGTTCTATTTCACTCCCCTTCCGGGGTTCTTTTAACCTTTCCCTCACGGTACTTGTTCACTATCGATCACAAGATATATTTAGCCTTAGGACGTGGTCGTCCTAGATTCAATCAGGGTTTCTCGTGTCCCGACCTACTCAACAAAACAAATGATAAAGTTGCTTCACTTGGTATACCGGGCTATCACCGTCTCTGGCCAGTCTTTCCAAACTGTTCTACTCGCTCCGCAATTTCTTACTTTACGCCGGTTAATGGTAGCACCAGCTGTCAGTACTGAAAACTGATTGCTCAGTTCTCGGCACTGGAATTTGTTATGTTACAACCCCTTACACATATTCGCCTACCAGCTTATTCATCTAACAAGTAGATGAAAATGGATAAGGTTTGGGCTCTTCCGCATTCGCTCGCCACTACTAACGGAATCGTTGTTTACTTTCTCTTCCTCGAGGTACTAAGATGTTTCAGTTCCCCCGGTTACCGCATCATAACCTATGAATTCAGTTATGTGTGACTAGACATGACTCTAGCCGAGTTTCCTCATTCGGATATCTTCGGTTCAAAGCTTGATTGGCAGCTCCCCGAAGCTTTTCGCAGCCTTCTACGTCCTTCGTCGGTATCTTGTGTCAAGGCATCCCTTGTGCGCGCTTGAGTAACTTCTTACGACTACAATTCGTGCAAGCACGAAATGTAGCTTATGTTGCGATGGACGAATCCATCGCTGTGCAATTGACTAGTTATTGGTTAAACCAAATAACTGCCGTTTGTCTTCACAATCTCCGTATCGCCTCAAACTGCCAACCAGCAAAGCTGGTCGCACCTTTGACGCTTTTGGCGCATTACTTTGTCAGCTTAAGCTCTCTCGCTTATTTATCGTACTATCTGTACGACTCATTCGCTCGTCGCTAGCTTCCTAGTACTGCATCCAAATACGAAGCTTGTGTTAATGTCGACGCATGTCTTTAAACATGCATCATATCTCAAATTTCTTCTGATTTAATTGTTAAAGTTCAACCGCCGCACTCACCCAAAAACGTTCTTTTAAATAAAAAATCGCCTCCGGTAAGGCGATCAGCTAGCAACAAACAATCTTAACTTAGCGGATGGCCTCCATAATAGTAGATTGTTTGCTCATAGATGATCTCCTTATGACCTCGACCAGTCTATCACTAATAACAGAGGTAGTCAAGCCACTAACGATGTAAAACTTGCTACGTTTTGGCACCTTATTTTTTGATTTTTAGTAAATTTAGTCGCGGTGCGTTTGTGGTTCTTCAGGAAAATTAACTACCAGATAGATCGTTTCACGACCTAACTTACTTAACCCTTGAGTATCGGACTGAATGTCCCAGATCTTGTGTTCACCAATAACTTCACCGTTCTTATCGCTTATTCTGGTATAGGCCATGGTTAAAGCTTCGGCGACTTCGTCTTGCGTCCGATTTCTGTTCGGACCAATTTGACCTGAAATACCTGAGCCTTCAATATATATGGTTTCAATTGGCATATCTAACACTCCTTAGACGTTTGATTTTACCGGTTTTGTGCCAACAACTGCAAGCATAAGCAAAATCAATAATTCTATGCTTTGGCATTTTTTTAATTTTGGATAAATTTAATCGCGAGGTTTTGGCGACTCTGATGGTTGTTCCGGGATATCAGCTACTAAAAACAGAACGTCAGGCTCTGGACTGTCTACCGAAATTGGCCGAGCACGTCTTAAAGTATAGCCAGTGATAATTTGTCCGCCTCTCTCGGCTACCCTCTTATAAATATCAGCAATATCCGTTTCCACCCTCTCATAAGAGTTAACAGTAATTAAACGTTCGTCAGTATTAGATTTGATCTCTAATGGTCCCAGGACAGCATAAACTTCAAATGGCATCAATTACTCCTTAGATGTTTGATTTTACTTCTTTTATTGCTGCAAGCAAGCATGAGCAGAATGCTAACTTCTATAGATCAGTTGCTTGGATCATGTCCATAACCATGCAACCCCAAGTAAAATGATGAGCGCCGTAACCTTCACCATTGAGCGGATTGAACTGTTCACGAAAACCGGCGGTCTCTAATAATTGCACGCTCTGGTCGATTATTTTTTGGGCTTCGTCTTTGAAACCATACTCCTGTAAACCTTTAACAATAAACCAGTTAGTTATCATCCAAACCGGACCACGCCAAAAGCCCTGAGGATCGAAAGACGGTTCATTGATAGCGACTGTTGGTACCATGTAAGATGTTGCGAATTCGTTATTGTCTTCCAGATGATGACGGACAAGATTCTCGGCCTCGGCTTGAGTATGAAGCCCAGCAAACATCGGTGAAAATATTGCCCAGGTATTTATCCTGTTTAAAACATAATTCCGTCCAACCGTTGGATACATTACGCCAGCTGGGCTCATCATAACTCGGCGCATAGCATCTTTAACTAACTTTGCTTGATGAGCTGCCCAATCAGCCTGAGGTTTGTCACCAATAGCTTTGGCAATTTTGGCTTGGGCCTCTAGGTTTTTGACCAAGATAGCATTGAATGGCACATCACGAACCCAATGCCGTCGATCCATACGATTTTTGATGGCAAAGTTATAATTGCGAAATCGATCGATTAACACTTTTCGGAGACGAAAATTTTCCTGTATATCTTGGATCGATTTCATCGTTAGCGCGCTGTCAAAACGTGGTGAGTTATCCTCGCCTGATTCATCTGGATGAATTAAGCCAACAAGGTGATGTTTCCGAGGATCACGATATTTTAGTAAGTACTTATGGAATCGATCGATTGTGCCAATAATTGAACTCAAGAACTCAACATCAGGTTCAATAGAATGAATTTGCCAAGCGGCGTAAGCTAACATCGGTGGTTGAGTAATGCTACTGGTGCGAGGGCGTCCCCAACGAATACGTGGAAAAGCATTGCTATTAGCTGGTTTCCAATAAACCATATGCGGCAACATCCCATTAGAGAATTGATGATGCGTTAAGCTCAGTAGTTCTTGCTTGGCGGCTGGTATATCAAAATGACTGAGAATGATGGCGTGAAAACAAGAGTCCCACAGCCATTGAAAAGGATAAGAATCGGGTGATGGCAAGGTGTAAGTAACCCCTTTGGTGTGCCGCCGATTTTGAACCATAAGTTTTTCTATTTGAGCAGCCAGGCTTTTATCCATAAGCATCATTATAGCCTGATTGGATTATTTGCGGCGCGGTGATTTGTTCCTAATGACCTTACGATAGGCACTTAGGTATTGCTTGGTCATCTTCTGGTAGTTAAATTTCTCTCTCGAATGCTCGGCAATGTATTGCCTGTCCATGGCAAAGCATTCCTGTAGTCTGTGATAGCCTTCTACAAAGCCCTGTATTGTTAAACCGGTCCGGCCGTCTTCGATTAGTTCGGGTATAGAACCTCGGTTAATCGCTAGGGTCGGCGTGCCGCAATAGGCCGCTTCGATGATTGTTAGTCCAAACGGCTCACGAAAACTAGTCGGATGTAGGTTGCACTTAGCATTACCAACAAGTTTTATCTTATCTTTCTCGCCCAGCTCACCTAACCATTCCACTAATGGGTGGCTGAGCAATGGTTTTACCTCCTTATTAAAGTAGTAAAACCCGTCATGGTCGATCTTACCGGCGAGCTTTATTTTCATGCCTAAGCTGATAGCTAATTGAATGGCCAAATGGGGGCTTTTATCGGCATCCATGCGCCCTAGAAACGACAAGTAGTTTTTGGGTTTAGTGATAATTGGGAAACTAGCGGGATCTTCACCGTTATAAATCGTACTGACGTAATTCAGCTCTGGAAAGGTTATCCGCTGATCTTTCGAAATCGACACATAAGATAACTGCTTGCGGTTCTTGTAATACGGCAAGTCGGCAAAATGTATTGGATTGTGAAGCGTTGTTATCCCAGGAAAGCGGCTAAATTTCTTCAGGTCAAAACCGTTAGAATGAATAACGTCTACTCTGGGCAAAAGTTTCTCCAGAATTTTACTGGTTTTAGCCTCAATTCGATTGGCTAGAAGTTGATGTTTCAGCTGAGCTAGCGGTGTTTTGGCAAAGCCGATGGCGCGATTGGTGATTGGTATAAGCTCGCAGTCAACTTTTGAATCAGCCGATGCTAATAATATTGGCTCGTGCCCAAGTTCAATCAAGCCCTTAATCAAATGATAGATAACTTGTTCGCTGCCTCCGTATTTCAGCGGAGGTATAGGTAGATAAGGACCAGCAACGATTGCTACACGCATATTTCCCTTCTTTTTGGTGGAGCAACGGGGATTCGAACCCCGGACCCCCTGCTTGCAAAGCAGGTGCTCTAGCCAGCTGAGCTATTGCCCCACATTTTGTCTAAAGGGAAAAGAGCAGTGAGCTCACCCTTTAGGGTCGGCTTAGCCGACGAACGATGAGAAAAACCGGGGTCCCTGCAAAATTTATTTTGTGGGGTGATAGTACCGTAGGTTTGTCTCATAACAATGGTGGGCGATGAGGGACTCGAACCTCCGACCTCGTCATTATCAGTGACGCGCTCTAACCAGCTGAGCTAATCGCCCCTACCAAATACCGCTGTATTGTACCGAAAACCCCTGTTATAAGCAATAAGCGCTTCCACTAATTAGGTTATTTGTCCTTGACGTTGCAGTTGATCATCCAGTTAATGCCGTATTTGTCAGTAAATGAAGCGAAGTAATCGCCCCAAAACATCTTTTCTAGCGGCATTTCCACTTTACCACCAGCTGACAGGTCTTTAAATATTTGCTTAGCTTCATCTAAATCGTCAGGTTCCAAGTTAACATGCATGTTATTACCTTCAATAATTTTAAAACCCATAGATTCTGATGCATCAGTACCCATTAGTACATGGCCACCCAAAATCGGCAGAGCCACATGGATTACCAAGTTTTTGTCTTCTTCAGCAACAGGGTTAGACGGGTCACTGTCCATCCGCATTATTTCACCGTCAAACTCGGTGCCAAATACTGTTTTATAGAAGTTAAAGGCCTCTTCGGTCTTCCGATTAAAATTTAAATAACTGCTAACTCTTGCCATAATTCCTCCCTTTCTTAATCTTGCACATCATGTATTATACCGACGCTTAGCCACCTTCATCAAAAAATTTGTGAGCCATTTTAGCCTTAAACTTAAGGTCTATTACGTCTAAAATCGCCCCGACGGCCGTTTGTAACATCGGGTCACCATCTAATCGATCGTAGAATTTTCTTCTTAACAAGGGATAGCCCTCTACCCTAGCCTTTACGCGATCAACATAAGGAATATCAGGCACAGCTTTTTCGGATATAAAAGTCGGCACTGCATGCTTGGGCGTAATATCAATCAAAACCTTGGTGGTTGGTGTCTGATTAGCAATGTCAGTAGCGACTTTACCCAAAGCATCGTATATATCTGCAAATCTGTGAGCTCGATTACCTTGCTCAGTCGTAATCATAGTCGTGTCGCCATAGGCGCGGTCATCACCTCTTATGCCAACGTTGCGTGGTAAGCAACCATAATCCACACCATATTCTGGCCCCAGACCGTCAAGAACCAGCTGTTCGGCAATTTTGACTTCAACCTCAGTCGCTTCTGGTAACTGTCCTTGAGCTTTCTTATCTTTCATTTATTAATTATATCAAACACTTAATATAAACTTGCAAATTATACTATAAAGTATTATAATAAACATCATTAAGGAGTACCTATGTCAGGTAACGTTTCATTTAATGGTGTCGTTCTAGGAGCTTCAACTACTGTTGGAGGTGCTATAGCTTTATTGCCCAACACTGGTCAGAACAGAATACTTCGATATTTTCTGATCTCAATACTCGTAGTTGCTACAGCTGTTTTAATAACTCGTGCTACTAAACTTGTTGTTGCAAAAGTTAACAAGTAATAACCTCTTTACATAGAGGGTTGCTATGTATTTAATTGCCTACCTTGTACTTATTCTTGGGTTTGTTAACCTAGTTCGAATCGCCACTTTTTTAATTGGCAGTGATTTGTATGATATTCGCGCTAGTCAAAAGCAAAAACCTAAAACTGCTATTAGCAAGTACAAGACAGACTTAACTTACACCAATAAAAAGGGTTTTAGTCTTATCCGCAGCGGATTTTTAGTAAACAATACCCGCATGGGTAAACAACTGACCGCTAGAGAATACCGTCCCTTGGTGACAGTAATCGTACCGGCCCACAACGAAGAAAAAACTCTAAACCGCAATCTGGACAGCGTTCTAAATAGCTCATATAAAAATGTCGAATTGATTATCGTAAATGACAGTAGTACCGATAAAACTCCACAAATAGCCAAGAACTTCCAACGTAAATACCGCAACCACTTCGTAAAGGTAATGGTCATTAACGTAAACGTTCACGGCAAAGCACGGGCATTAAATGCTGGTTTAGAATGCGCCAAAGGTTCACTATTTATGTGTTTGGACGCTGATTCAGCATTGACCGAAAAGGCCCTCGAATATGGTGTTAGTAACTTTGAAGATCCTAAAGTTGTAACTCTTTCGTCAAATGTAAAAATTTTTACTGGTAAAGGCGGCTTGAATCTATTTCAACGACTGGAGTATTTAGTTTGTTATCAAATGAAGAAGACTGAAACTTTTGCTAATACGCAGTATATTGTCGGTGGAATTGGTTCAATGTTTCGAACGCAATTAGTTAAAGATTTGGGCGGCTACGACGTCGACACAATCACTGAAGATATTGACCTCTCTATGAAGATTATTGGTGAATTTGGGAAGACAGCTAAAGTAAGTTACGATCCACGAATGGTGGTCTTTACTGAAGCTGTTATTGATTTTAAAGGCTTACTACAACAACGATTCCGCTGGAAATATGGACGCTATCAGGTCTTTCTGAAACAACGGCATTTATTCTGGTCCCGCTCAAATCAACAAAATCCCTTACTGACTTGGTTGTATTTACCCTATGCCCTGTTTGGCGAATTAACTTACGTACTTGAACCACTTACATATTTGTTATTGCTGTACTTAATATTTCATTTTGGTGATTTAAGTATGCTTCTCGGGTCACTAATAGTGTTTTTGTTTTATATTGTTGTTCAAGTTACTGGTGCAAGCGTCGGCTATAGCGCAACAGAACGAGTTAAATTCATACTACTTTCACCATTTATATATTTTGGAATGTTCGCTTTATCGTTTGTCGAATACATTGCAACGATTCGTGGTTTGTTAAATTCTAAGAAACTTTTAACAAACTATCGTAACGGTGGTGGTGACTGTAACTGGCAGCACGTCGAACGAGCTGGAACTGCAACTATCGCTGGTTAGTCTGGCGCTGGTGGACTTTTTCGATGGAATCACTGGGGTAGAACTGCTCTTTTAGACCGGTTACATGCGTTTCTAGATCTTCGTAACTTGAAACGCCTCTGATTAGAGTAATAAGTTGCCTGTCTATACCGTCTACCTGTACATTACCATCCTTATCCTTGTGAGATATCAGGTTTACTGGTGTTTCATTGGGATACATTTTACGTAGTTTATCGTGCTGAGCCGTTTCGACTTGAGCTAGATGAGCTCGATTGGTTATCGCTAGCTCAGACACAATAGCTTGCGTCTCTTCAACGAAGGTAGTCACGTCAATTTTGTTAGCATCCAATTGTTTAGCAAGGTGTTTTTGGTAAGAGTTTAGATATTTACCAGTTAAAAGCGTTTGGCCAGCCACATCTTTTATGTATTTCTCGGCTTCAGCTCTCTCGGCTTCACCACCATATAAATGAGCATTTTCTGGGACTAGTGCCGAATTGGCGTGAGTGCTTTCATGAGCGATTGTGCCAATACGTTTCTCGGGCACCTGCCGATTTAGTAATTCATAAACTGAAAACCTTCCGCGATTCTCAACTCCTGGGTCCCAGCTGCCTAGGATAGTTTCGCGACCTTTATCGTTTTTTTCATAAGATAAGCTTCGAAAATTATTGACGGGAAAGCCAATGGCATCGATTTGTTCAATTACCTGTTGGCGCTGCTCTTCAGATGTAAAACCTTCATGTGGTAAATTACCTAGATATTCAGCTGGAGTCAGCTCAACTGTTGGGTCCCTCTCTAATAAAACCTCTGCCATAACACTATTAATTATACTGCTCTAGTCTAGTGCTTAAAAGCTAGCTAGCCTCAGGTGGTTCGGGTGGGGATTCCGAATTCCCAAGCTTTGCGAATTACCTGAGAGGTATTTGTAGCATCAAACTTCTCGCGTATTCTAGCCCGCCGTTTATTTATAGTCCCCATGTTTAAACCCTGCTGATGAGCCGACCTAATGATCGTCAAACCTCCAGCGATAAGAATAATTTCTGCGTGTTCGACATCAGTTAATTCAGGCTGTTCAACGCCTTCCTCTATAACATCAGGCATTAATGCTTCGACTTCAAAGCCCCTGTCGACAGCCTGTGGCATTGTAGCAGCCTGCGTTTTAAACAATATAATCCCGTTGTAGTTCTTTACAGTACCGTAAGATACACCCATATTCATCGCGGTCTGGGTATTGCTAAAACCACGAGAGATATTATCTAGCGCTTCGGCTTCTCTTGGAGAAAACGGACGTCTTAAGTTAAATGAAAGCTCTGATAATTCTTTGGGCGTAAGATCTACCTCCAAGGTCTGGTTGGGCGGGTGGATAGTATCAAAAGCAGGACGCGGTTCGGACTCCATAATTTTGAACTTTACAGCTGTTTGGCAAGCTGGTCAATTAAAATGAAATAATTATTTTTAGCCGGCGTTCGGTGGTGGTGGCCAATCATCGATCCGTTCGGTTGGATTGGTTATTGGCGTGACGTCTGGAGTGTGATCAACCTGAGAGTAAGGTTCAAGCAATTGGTCGATTTGGGGACGCCCCGGGCGCAGTCTTTGTGTCAAACCACGAATTACCCTTGAAGTTATCGAGAGCGGCGGATCTGGTTGAATTTCGGGATCAGCGGGATCAGCCCATCTTTTATCCTCTGTACGCTTTCTATAAACCTCCATATCAAAAACTTCAGCTACTTCTTTATCTGGGAATTTGAACAATTCACTCATAAGACTTTGTTATACTCCAGCTGATTAAGACTGTCTAGTGTTGTTATATGCTTGGGAAGACGATTTCAGTAGGAACGGTGTGAGCAGCTTTGCTCTTCTTGTGTCGGTCTGCTAAGCCAAGAATGGTGAAGCAAACGAAGGCAGCCAAACCACCGATAGCCAAGCGACCCATCCATGGATTACCGTGTGGATTAACTGGGCCGCCAGTGTTAGTAGTGGCACCTAAGACGCTATTGTCAAAGTTAGAAGAGTCGTCGCTAGAGCTTGGGTCGCTGTTACCGTTAGTAACACCAGAATAATTAACGTGATTGTGGTGGTGCGTAAAGCTAATTAGTGGTGGAGGTGTGGTGTGGTGGCCGCCAGTGGTTGGAGTGACTTTAGCAGTCTCTTCAGCCAAGTTGCCGGTCCAGGTACCAAAGACGTTGATGAATAGGACACCAAACCAGTTAGCGGCTGAAATCTGGCTGTTGATGATGTTAACCAAGTTCAAGCTGGTAGTAGCATCACCACTAGTGGCGTTGCCGCCGCGGTGATTGCCACTGACTAGGGCGTTACCGCTCTGAGCAGACAGATTGATGTTGTTGTTAATCTGGCTAGTCGTACTGTAATCACCGTTTAGCATGCAGCCACAACCGCTGTCCTGAGTGATGCCACCGCCTAGTACTGCGGTGTTTTGACCAGCTGGAGCGTTCATTAGAACACCGTACCAGTGGCCAAGTACGTTAACGAAGACTAACAGTACGTTGCCGCCAACTATATTACGATTGATCAAGTTAATGATGTTCAAGTTGGTTAGCGCGTCACCAGTAGTGGCGTTACCGCCGTGTTTGTTATCTTGAACTGTGGCATTACCTGTTATAGCGCTGGCATTAATGTTGTTGTTAACTGAAGCGTTGGTATCGATGTTCGCGGAACCTCCATTACCCGGTCCCGGCGGCGCACCGCTGGCTTTTAACAGACTATCCACCCAACCAGCGGGTAGTAAAATATTGCCGTTTAGATTGCCGTAGATATTTATAGTACCGAGAAACGAATGGCCAGCGTTGGCCATGGAGTTGATGATGTTAATCAAGTTAGCAATGGCACTGGCATCGCCAGTTGTAGCATTGCCGCCCTTCCAACCGTCGGTAACTGAAGCATCGCCGGTTAATGCACTTAAGTTAAGGTAATTGTTTATCTGGCTGGTGCTCGATGAACTAATCGGACCACAGCCGCAAGCTTTGGCCTGGGCGGCCACAATTGAAGCTAGTGCAGCTGGATCAATGTGCAGGTCACCATTTTGGTCGCCATAAACATTTTTAACAAAGGTTGCTAGCTGTCCGCCGCCCGATCCTAGGTTAGTCAAAGTATTTAGCATATTTAATAAAGTGGCTTGCACATCAGCATTGCCCGATGTGGCATTACCGCCGCCAGTACTTCCGACAACACTAGCATTACCACTGCCGGCACCAGAATTTAAGCAGTTATTTACGGTCGTCGAGCTTTGGGAATCAGCGCTTGGATTGCCTTGAACTAAAGGCGCGACTACCGGGCAAACTGGGGTGTCTGGTGCTGGCGGATTGGTTGTGGTATCGGTTGAAGGAGGTGTTGACGGTCCAGTTGTTGTGTCAGGTGCAACGGTTGTATCTGTTGATGGTGGTGTTGTAGTAGTATCAACAGCTGGGCTGTTATCGGTTGGTGGTGGAGTGGTTGTTGTTGTATCGGTAGTAGTTGGAGCTGGTGGAGGTGTTGGGTCAGCTGGTAAAACATCAGCTTGTCCGGTGTTCGCGGCTTGGGTACTAGTAGTATCTACTGTTCCTGTGTTGGTGTTAGTACCAGTAGTATCAGCCGCCAAAACCGGTGTCGCGGGCATAAATAATGCCACGAATACACCAATAACGACGTATTTCCTTATATGAGATTGAATGTGTCGGATTATATTCACAGATCATCGCTTTCTCCACCCCACGTTACTTACAGATTTCAGTTCAGGTTTTAGTTGGTTAGGTGTTACAGTTTTTGTCTGTGATTTTCTGGTGGGACCAAGGTCTTGGTTGGAGCAAGACCAGGGTCCCAATTGAGCTACTTTTTCCCTCGATAGCTCCGGTTAGGCCCGAAGACTATTAGTTAGTGATGGAAACCGTAACTGTTGAGTCGCTCATGTTAGAAGCGTCGCCAGTTGTAGCGTTTCCAGAACCACCTTTTACTTTAGCGTCACCGCTAGTAGCCACTTGGCTTGTGGTGTTGTTAACAACAACATCATTGTCGTTATTAACTGTTAGCTTGTTGCCGCCTTCACCTTCAGTTGCAGGTGTAGTAGCACAACCACAGCTACCATTGTCGATGCTAACACTTACGTTTGAAGTGCTGCTATTACTGGCATCGCCAGTTGTGGCATCGCCACCAACAACAGGATCACTGCTTTCATGGTGATGGTGTTTGTCGCCACCATCTTTGTTGTTGCCAGGATCAACTGTAGCGTCACCGCTATTAGCCACTTGGCTTGTGGTGTTGTTAACGGTTACATCATTATCGTTCTTGATAGATGTATCGCTACCCTTACTATTGTGATGTCCACCATTATCACCTTCGCTTGCATGAGCACCGACAACTCCAACACCGGTAGCTATGATCAAGCCTGCTGCTAACGCTGATGTAGCGTGCAGAATTCTTTGTTTAGTCATATTAATGACCTCCCTCAGATTAGTTTATTTTATATTGTGCTCGGGCCTAATCGTCCCGACTGCCTGGCACAAACGACGGATTATGCCAGATAGTCGAAGCAATCTAGTTACATATCAGTCGCTACCCCCGTTACTTGTACTTGTGCTGTCAGAATTTATCTTGACAGTTGTACTGCCATCAGAACTGCGAAATGTCTTGTGAACACTGCCACCGCTAACTGGTACATCCTCGCCATTCACATTGAGTGTGGTGTGTGTATCAGTCTGGCCATTATTAGAAGTCTGGTTGGTATTTAAGTTAACCTTGACCGAACTGTCATTGGTCTGACCAGCGGTCGGCGTGGTTGAAGCTTCAGCCGAATTATTAGTAATTGAACTATGTGTCCCAGCCCCGTTGGCATGAGCACCAAGGCTAACATATAGAATAGAGCCGGCGACCAAACCAAGAAAAATCAAGCCATAAGCTAGCTTGTGCTGTGACAAATTAGTCGCAGCCAAAGCACCGTATGCTTTTGATCCCCGCCCGCTAAATATTGGTTTCTCGCCCTGGTGGACAGTGGCGATAGCTTCATCTGCCATAGCTATACCCTCTTAGCTAATGCTCGCCCACCAAGCTTATTAATACGCTAAAGATTATGCCAATCTACAAATTTGTGTGCAAGTAGTTATACACAAGAAACATAATATTGACTTAATGGACAGATGAAGTCGTTGTAATAACTACTAGAAAATAATTTTGTTTATTCAGTATTTAAATGTTAAGCATAAGCGGCTTAAAAATAAGCATTTTGAATAATTATTTTGAACAAAAAACTGGTTATTGTATCTGTAAAACCTTAATCTAGACTATCATCTGAGTGTCGTTCGGGCTTGAGCCCAGGGTATCGACGATGAACATCCGAAATAATGCCCGTAACCATGCCAAATATCTCTTCAGACTTAAATGGTGTGAAGTCTTTATCTCGTAATACTTCATACATGGCTCTATCGATTTCAGTGTCGGCAGGTACATAATGTTTGTCACGTTGAACTTCACCCATTAGTCTTGACGTCAGAAAAGCTCGTTGAATGAACCCGGTAGTAATCATTTCTTTAACTGAGTAAGCTTTTGATTTGGTAGATTGGTCACCTTCATCATCTGTTACATAACCCCATCTTTCTCTTTGTTTTGAAAAATAGTCATCTAAATGACTTAGATCCCGTGTCGACTCGTTGACGAGACGGTTTAATGCAGTATTGCCAAGTATTAAATAAGAATAGTCAATATCGCCATCCATCATTTCTGGAAGCAACCTATGCCGCATACCGCCTTCAAAAGAACTTAACGCCATTGTTGACCAAGCTTTATCATAATCAGCACTATTGATGTACACACCGATGCGGCCTTCACTTAACATCCCCGTTGGTCGAATATATTTATGAGGTGGGGATGCATGTGCTTCACTTGAAAATTTAATGTCATAATGTGCAGCTCGTGACAGCCCAATATCCATAGCGTGCGACCACTCCAAAGGATTATCATCATCATTCCCAAGATAACTATAATTGTCTGGAATCTCTGATAGCGGCAAAACCACTTCTCTGTCTTTAAGAACTTGTATCGAGTTTTTGAGTATTTCTAAGTCATCCACAAAATAGGTTTCGCCATCCAATATCTCTGGATTAGGTCCATCTTTCTCAACCATTATTTATAAATTATACCATCTTTTGATAGTTATTACAATTATACCTAGTCATTTAAACTATCTTTTGGGGCAAATTATGTTGCAGGCTGGTTAACTTCTAGGCCTAAACAGTGGTAGTTGGGTCTTCGGGTGGTTTTAGTAGATCTAAAAAATTAATCTGGCAAATTTCTCCATCGGGCATGACTTCTAAGAATCTATGCCCCAATATCATTCGTTCTCGAAAATAGTTATCTATCTCCACCGCCGACTGTAGGGCTTGAGTCTTGTTAGTACCATTAAAGGAAGCGGCAGATTCTAGCATATTAAGTGCGCCTTGGCGCATAAAAATGCGGACTTTTATCAATTGATTATCGTCTGGTTGCGGTTCGGTTTCGTGATTCATGATTTAAGTTTACATTATATAAAAAGGTGCCCTCTTACAATTGGACACCTTTTTCGGCTTCTCGAGTCCAGCTAACTCGCAAACAGCTGGACTGTTGTTAAAAACTAAGTAGTGCAAATCACATCAATATTCCTCGCAAGAAATATCGAAACGTCAATTTTGAACTAATTCCTTGTAGGCTATTCAGTAAGTTCAAGCTGAGTAGCCAAGGATCGCCTTGCTCGAGAAGCTAAGCTTCTCGGCATAATTATCTCCCTAGAAAGGAGGTAATCCATCCGCACCTTCCGGTACGGATACCTTGTTACGACTTAACCCCAATCATCCCCCCTACCTTAGGCCTAGACTAGCTAAGACGTCAGGTATTGGTGACTTTCATGGTTTGACGGGCGGTGTGTACAAGACCCGGGAACGTATTCACGGTAGTGTGCTGACCTACCGTTACTAGCGATTCCAACTTCAAGCAGGCGAGTTTCAGCCTGCTATCCGAACTG
>DATIID010000003.1:0-2834 GCA_035480035.1 Saccharimonadales bacterium (SeqCode)
CCAGTCGGCCCAGGCATGAACGTCTTTAGGGATACATTTGGAGTTAAAGCCGCGATTTTCAGGAAAGACAAATGTCCACCACAGAGTAAAGCGTGGGTCATCGCCATAAACTGCATCCCTGATGGTATGGTAATCAACACCAGCGGCCTCACAGGCATCGTAGAGTTCCTGGCACTGCGCCACCTTAAAAGCGATCGCCCGGTTTTCGCTAAGTTTTATAATCTCTGCTTCCAGGGCTGAAGTTTGGCGTATCGAAACATTTGCATTGTAAACCTCATGATAAAGTTCAATTAATTTGCGCCGGTCCTCTTGGTCGCCGCCAATAATTAAAAACTGCCGCTCAGTTGGATCAATCATTGGGTGATTGGGCGTCTCGCCTAAGTATTCAGGCTGAAAAACTATGCGTTTGCCCGTTTTTTTCTTTAAGCGATCGGTGTCACCAGGATTAACCGTAGAGCGAATGACAATTAGGTCTGCGCGGCTATTTTTAACTGCCTCTTCAACTATTGAAACATCGAGTTTAGCTTTGTCGTTATTGGGTGTCGGTACGCATATAAAACAAATATCTGTCTTTTTGTTATTAACCAAGCCTTGTTCCGGGTCGTGGACAAACGCCTCCGGGAACATGGTTTTCATGGCTTTACCCACCCAACCATGTCCGACTATTTTTACTGTCATAGCAACCCCCCGTTTTGAACCGACTCTGTTTAAAGCATTCATAAAACTATGAAATCATCGCCCTTTAAATCAGCCTCACTCAGTATCCAGTCATAAAGCTCACCATCGGGTTTATGCAGTCGAAGACGATCATCGGCTAGCACTCCATAATAGTCAGTGTCGTCCCACTCCAATTTGGTAATAGACTTGCCGGCGAGGAGTTCGGCAATAGCCTCACTAAAGGTCAAATGTTTGGACGGTTTATTGGGTGACGATGGGCTATTCGACGGGCTGTTTGATGGGCTACTCATTTGCTTGGACTTTTTGTAATTTTTAATTGCTTCTTCAAATATTCATCAATGCCACGCCTTATATGTTCGGACACAGTCAGGTTTTGTTTGGCCAGTTCTTTTAACCCCGCAATTTGATTTTGGCTCAACCACAAGCTGTATTGAATCATATATACATCATATATATGTGCTTATGGTAAGTCAAAGGTTCAAAAAACAACGCTAAAAAGCGTTGTGACCATATCAAATATCAGTGTCTATTTTTACTTGCCGTCGTCAATCCAAAAAGTCATGCCGTTGCCATCTTGACCCAGTCCGGTTTGCCACCACTGATAGGGACCGGGGCCTTCTGGCTTGTCCTTCTGTATGTAGGTGGGAGTAATGCCTAGATTAGTCCGCGCGTCAGCCGCGTTAGTAGCGCCGGTACCACCCCGCCTGACGGGTAATGTTTTCTGGGTGCCATCGGAATTGTGCTCAATGCTTAAGAAATTGTTGAGGATCTCACCCCAGTCATAATCTTTACCAGGAATAGGTAAACGGGCCATTAATTTTCTCCTTCGTTAGTCTCGGTTTGGCCGTAATCGCTCTGGCCATATGCTGGAGTTTCGGCTGGTGCCGATGGTTGTCTAAACTCGGTTATGCCTTCTTTAATTCCCCGGGCAGAATTGGTGACTTCCTCGGTTATATCCTTGATTGATTTATCATTTTTACCATCAGTGAAGCCATCTCTCAGAGCATCAGCTGATTCGCCTAACGTCTTTGTTAGCTCTGGCAGCTTGGTCGGCCCAAACAGCATTAGAGCTATGAGTAAAATTACCAGGAGTTCCGGTTGTCCTAAACCAAGCATCTAGTGACCTTTTTTGTTAACTGTTGCTATCTTAACATAAGCATGACAAAATACCAGATGTATTTACCCCTATGCTACAATTAAAATGATCTTAAAATATTAGATATACTATGGATTTCGGATTGCCAGAACTAATCATAATTTTGTTAATCGTACTGCTGCTGTTTGGCGGCTCACGTTTGCCTAAGCTTTCGCGCAGCATTGGCGAATCACTAAAAAATTTGCGTGACGGTTTCGAGGGTAAGGGGTCGCCCCCAAAAGACAATAAAACTGAAGATAAAACAAAAGTTTAAGGAGTAGCTCATGCAGGGTGGAACGAGCCAAAAAGCTCAGCCATTCAGCGAACATGTTCGGGAATTACGCCGGCGCTTGTTAATTGCCGTCGCTGCTCTGATTTTGGGTAGTGTTGCCGGCTATTTAATCCACGGAACACTCTTTAGCATATTAACGAAACCGCTGCACGAAAAGCTTTACTACACCACGCCAACCGGTGGATTTAACGCCATTGTAAAAATCTCGATACTGTTCGGTATGACTGTGGCGGTGCCGGTTTTTATTTATGAGATTGCTAGATTTATAAGCCCTGGGTTTATCAAATACAGAAGGCACGCCTTATGGTTGGTTCTTTTCTCCGTAATGTTAGCTAGTCTAGGTGTTCTGTTTGCTTATTATGTTAGTTTGCCGGCGGCTTTGCACTTTTTGGCTAATGTCGATAGTAATGACTTGCAGTCCATTATCACTGTAAACGAGTACCTGAACTTCGTAATCGGGTATGTGGCCGGCTTTGCACTACTGTTTCAGTTACCTTTGCTAATGCTGCTAATCAACCGCATTAAACCGCAACGGCCGGGGCGTCTGATGCGTATACAGCGTTATGTCATATTGATTAGCTTCATCGTGGCCGCTTTTCTAACACCGACACCTGACCCCATAAATCAAGCTATAATGGCATTCCCGATTATTTTACTCTATCAGTTTTCAATTGGTCTTGTTTGGTTTGTTAATCGCCGCCGCAAAATTACCGTAGCTGAACCAGCGCC
>DATIID010000004.1:0-23481 GCA_035480035.1 Saccharimonadales bacterium (SeqCode)
GACCAGATTATGATGAAAACATAAAAGTAATACAAAAATGACAAAATTGAATGAAATTGGCATAGCCCACTACCTTGTACCTTTATCATTTGTAGTTTTATTTGCTTTTATTGGGGTTCGTATAATGACTGCTTCGCATGCGAAAACAATCGATGTATATCATGCTATTGGTTACGCCAAGTCGGCTAATATTCAAACTACCGTGCAAAATCATGCATTACTGCTAGCACAGAAGACAAGTCAGCCAGTTAGCTCGCGCATTTGGGCGGGTTATGCTGTAAATTCAGTTTTGCCTCGTACACTTTTTCGTAAAATTCAAGCAACTTGGGTTCAACCAAAAGTAACCTGTGATGCAAGTCAAGCTTGGACGGTATTTTGGGTTGGTTTAGATGGTTTGGGTAACAATAATGTCGAGCAGGCGGGCTCAGAGGCCTATTGCGATAGCGTCGGCGCAACACCGACCTATAATTTATGGTGGGAAACATATCCATATAATCCAATCCAAACCGAAGACATTATCAATGCCGGTGATACTATTAACGCAGTTGTGATCTACAATCCAGCTAACTCTACCATTACTATGGCTGTTAAAGATATAACTACAGGGCAACAACTTATACATAGTGTCGCGTGCAGTCTGGTCAACTGCCCACGCATATCAGCTGAAGTCGTATCAGAAGATGTGGGAAGGTATGGGAGTGATAGCTATTTTCCACTGGCTAACTACGGCAAGGTAAGCTACTCAAAAGTCAGCATTACGGACTCCGAACCCAAAACTGGTAATGTCATAAATACATCTTGGAGAACCTTGGCTATAACTGAACAAGATGCTGGCATTAAGTACGCTTCAGTTTCAGCTCTTAGTGCTCAAGGTACAGCTTTTAGCACCACTTGGTTACATCAGTAAAAGCAAAGCCACTTATATAACATGCCCACCTTCTGCTATACTCTCATCTGTTAAGGGGGCGTAGCTCATCGGTTAGAGCAGGCGGCTCATAACCGCTTGGTAGATGGTTCGATTCCATCCGCCCCCACCAAGCATATCCGCATTAAAGTTAGTCTCTGTTATCATTTATAATTAGGACTATGAAAAAAGATAAAAAAACTTGGCCAGATCTAACAAAGCCGTCAACTATCATTAGGATTATAATCACTTTAATAATAGGAGTAGTAATTGTCTGGATAATATCCATTACTTCACCTTTGTTTAGTAATTATTCGATCTATTGTGGTAATGACTTTATTGCAGCCGACCCCGCGGCGGCTCTTACGGGACTAGCAACTTTATTGCCGATATTATATTTAGTCGTTATGAACGTACGGAAGCTTTTTTATAATAAAAACCTAACATCAGAGCTAGGCCCATGGTATATGAAACTTTGGGTACAAGCTTTAGCACTAGTATTAACAGTTCTAATTTGGTTTATCGTAGTAGAAATATTATTTCAGCATTTATTTGATGGATGGTGTTTTTAGCTAAGTATCTCCAACAATTTCTTTGTATTCTCAGCTGACATTAATTTTTCGCGGAGTTCTTTGGCGCCGTCAAAGCCGTTTATATAGACTTTGCAAAATTTATTGAGGGTATGGACTTTACGTTCATCCTTAGTCCAAGTCTTGGCGAAAAACTCGACATGTTTTTTATAAAGCTTAATCTTTTGCTGCTTTGAATAAATTGGCCACGGGCTCTTGTCGGCAAAAGCAAATGGATCGTCAAAAATTCCCCTGCCAATCATCACTCCGTCCAAGCCATGCTTTTTGACCAAATCTTTTGCTTCGGATTTATTTTGGGCGTCGCCGTTACCAACAATTAAAGTTTGAGGGCAGAGGACATCGCGCAATTTACGGACATGTTCGATCGCTGACCAATCGGCTGGAACCTTAGACATTTGTTTGGCAGTCCGGCCATGGATAGTTAACATGTTAAGTTTTAGGTTCAATAGAAATTCATGCCAAGTGTAATCTACCTCATTTAGGCCCAGCCGAGTTTTAACACTTAAGGGCAGGGAACCGTTAACCCCTTCCCTAGCGGCTTGAATTATTTCCTCTGTTAGTCCCCTGTTATTAATCATGGCAATGCACAAGCCGTTTTTTATAACGTTTTTTTCTGGACAGCCGAAGTTTAAATCTACCCCGTCAAAACCCATGTCGACCAATTCTCTAGCCGTTTTATAGAAATTCTCAGGATTTTTGCCCCAAATCTGGGCGATAATCGGCCGTTCGTTATCGGTAAACTGAAGTTTTGGTAACAACTTTTCCCTACCTGGACTTTGCAGACCGTCAACATTTACAAACTCTGTAAAAAATAAATCCGGTGGCGCTGAGTCAGCTATAATCTGGCGAAAAACCGTATCAGTAACATCATCCATCGGTGCTAAAACCGTAAACGGCTTAGGCAATTTATCTAAAATGTTTGGCATTGTTTTCTATTCTTGATCGGCCTCATCCAAAAATGGTTGGTATCTTTTTAACACTACAGAAGTGGCTCGCTGCGATACAGCCATCGCCTTTATGCGCGCCTTGGCGTAATTCCCTGCCATCCAAGTATATTGCCGCCAGTTTTTTATGCGTTGATTATTGTGTCCATGATATCCATACAAATTATAATTAACGGCTTGCTGGACGCCATCGACAAGTTGATTATCCCAACCAAGATTGATGGCGGCTGCTTCTACAGCCTGATGTATCGAAGTGTGGCCACGCTGTCGCAGTTTATCTAAGTTTTCAGCCCGATAGTGGGCTCGACCACCTGAACCAATTTCTCGTCTAAGAGCCCGAAGAGCAATTAACTCAGCCGATATGCCATTTCTAAGTTCTTCTAGGTCATCGGCTCGTTTCTCCAGGGCATGACCTGCGGCCCGACTAGCTGTAGCGTGAACGATGTCCCGATCTGTTTGTTTTTGATCGGCTGGTTTTCTATCGTTAGCCGCTTGAGTCTTAGCGTAAGCTCGATTAGCAAGACCTCTTGGACTTCGCGTAATCAAACCAAATTGCGGTGACGGGAAAACGACTTCTTGGTACAGATGTTCAGCTTGTTCGGTCCGCTCCTTATCCTCTTTGGGTATGTAGAGACCCCTGTCGATATTCATTGGTCGAGCTCGCTCGAGATCTTCAATGGTCGTATCAGCCTTAGTCAAGCCATAACGATAACTAACCATGTTAATAAGTTTGCTGAATGTTACTTTGCGATTTTCAACTAATTCCACGGGCATATCAGGTGGCAACAAATCGGTTCTGGGGATTGCTTCAAAAGTGTGCATAAGATTTTGTTGACCAAATGTTTGATCATCTTCTGTGGGCATCGAGTTACCTCCTTAGAGCCTAATAATTATTAAACTATTTAGAAAAGATATCAACTGTTAGAAAAATTAAACCTAGAGAGGTTTTTTACTTCGTAAAGTATCGAGCGCTTGCCCAAAACCTTCATGGGTAGCAGCTTTACGACGTTCAATTTCAGCGTCCGATAAACCACGTGTAGCGTTATTAACTGGTTGATCAAAATTGGTACGGCCATTGCCAACACCAGGTAGTTCAAATAGTTTACGAGTTGGCTGAACAACACTGCGCGGTAATAAAGCTGGAGCAGGAGCTTCAGTTTCTATTGCTTGACTCACTTCAGTACGCTCGCCTGACGGAATTTGCATATTACTTTCTACAAAGTCAGCGGCATCACCAAAACCAGTATCTCTTGCCTGTTCGTGACTTATACCATCATTTATCTCGCCAACTTGTTGGTCAGAAATATTATCAAGTGCGACTCGACGTAAAACATGCGGTTCAATTGATGTATCAGATTCACTCATAATCCATACTATATAACGGTAACGCTAATTTTTCAATTATTCCCAACGGAATACGCGGAAGGCAATGGCATAAATAATAATTGTCCAGATTGCCATTAAACCAAGCTGTGGACCTAGGTTAATTAAATGCTTATTTTCAGTAACGACCATCCGAATGCTGTCGATTACTGGAGTTAGCGGTAAAAACCCAGATACTTTTTGAAGCCAAGCTGGCATTAAGTAGCGTGGGAAAAATGTACCGGACAAAAACATCATTGGAAAAACAATCAGGTTAGCTAGTGGTGCCGCTTGGCGCTCATTTTTAGCCCAACCACCAACTGCTAAACCAATGCCAAAAATTGTCAAAATACCGAATACTATTACAAAGGCTAGTTCCAAATAATTACCATGCATTTTGAGATGGAAAAAAGCTACTGCCACCAAAAACATAACCGAAATTGAGAAAAGGCCAATCACTGCCTGACTCAACACATTGGAAACAAAATACTGCCAAACCCTTAACGGTGTGCTGTGAATCCGGCGCAAAACACCTTGCTTTTTTAACTCTGGAAATACATTTACTGGTCCAAATATTCCCAGACCAATGATTGAAAATCCGAGCAGACCTGAAAAGGTATAGTCAAACCTCGATAAACCCCGAGTATTGGTCGACTTGGTTTTGATTGTAAATGGTGGTGAGTATTTCACAAATTTGGAATTTATACCTGTAAACACACCCTCCAAAACTGAACCTAGAGTTTGGGCGGCTTGTTCGTTGTTTTGATCGTAGTAAATCACCATTTGGCCGGTAGGATAATGGCCGTTTTTAACTTCACCAAAATCCGATGGCAAAACAATAGCGGCATCAATCTCACTACGGCTCATTCGTGCTTTAGCGGCATCCAATGTCGTAATATCTGGTTTAATCTTAAACAACTTATTGGTATTAGCATCTTTAACAAACTGCTGAGCAAATTGACTGTGGCTCTGATTAATGAGGGCTACATTAAATGAGACTTTATTATCTTTTCCAAACAGCCCACCGAAAATAAACAGAAAGATTAACGGAAAAATAACTGTGAAAAAGATAGCTAACCTATCACGGAAGTAGCGGCGCACGCCGATTTTGGCAGTTACCCAGATTGTAAATAATGATTTACGCATTAGTCCCTCAGCTCCTTCCCGGTCAGATCAATAAAAACATCTTCTAGGTTAGCTTGTTCAACGTGTTGAGTTTTTTTAAAGCCTTTAGCGAGTAATTTTTTGACCAGGTTTTTCGGAGTATCAAGCGCAATAATTTTACCATTATCCATAACTGCCACACGGTCGCACAACAGTTCGGCTTCTTCCATGTAGTGGGTAGTCAAGATAACGGTAACACCTTGGTCTCGAATTTTTTGAACTAATTCCCAAAGGTTACGGCGGGCTTGCGGATCCAGTCCGGTGGTTGGTTCATCCATAAAAAATACTCTTGGCTTATGCACAAGTGCGGCGGCAATGCTAAAACGCTGTTTCTGGCCGCCAGATAATTGTTCGATATAACTGTCAGCTTTTTCGGCCAGATCAACATCGGCCAAAAAATGCTTGGGATGAACCTTTTCACCATAATAGGCGGCGGTTAACTCAAGTAGCTCCGTCAATTTGACCTTATCCATAAACGCTGGGCTTTGCGGCTGAACGCCAATCATATATTTAATCTTCTGTGGATCGGACGCTACATCAACACCGGCGATCGAAGCATTGCCACCATCAATCGGCCGAATTGTTTCAATCATCTCAAGGGTAGTGGTTTTACCGGCACCGTTTGGTCCTAAAATACCGAAGATTTCACCCTTCTCGACCTCAAAGCTAATGCCATCGACCACAGTTTTATCGTCATAAACTTTTTTGAGTTTATCAACACTCAAAACTACTTCTGCCATAGCTAATTACTATAACAAAGCTAATGAGACAAGCCTACGCTTTTTCTAGTCATGGGCGGCTCTTTTCCTTAGATAAAGACAAAAGAAAAGCACCCGCCAATTAGCGAGTGCCTCTTTTGTACCTGCAAATAATTATTTGCGCTTAACTGTTAGAAAACCATTGCGTGGGTTTTCATTAACAGTCATGCCACTTGGCAAGTCAGATGCTTCAGGGCGTTCGTCCTTGCTAAAGTAGTAAATTGTTTGTTGCTTACCACCTCGAAGCGTAACTAGCTTTGAGTTAAGGTAGTATGTCACCCCTTTAGAGTTTGTGTGCTTGTATGCCATTGCTACAATTCTCCCTCTCCTAACATTAGTAATGGTACTCCTAACATACTCTGGGTTGTTTTATCTTGTCAACCCTGTAAATTGGATTTGTGGCCTTTTACAACACTCCTGTCCAAGTTTAGCCCCCAGCTAAATTTCAGTATCCATGAAAACTGTTGCACATTAAGCTGCTTATGCATTACACTAACTCTTATAAGTTTAAATAAGTGTGGAGATTCATTTAATGGAATGGACTAATCGTAGTGCTGGCCAACAATCAACTCAAGCCGGCAGTTCACCAACTCACTCTAGTGGTGCCCCAGCTGGACACTCTAGCGGCAAAAGTAAATCATTTTTGTATAGCTCGCCCAAGTTATCAATCGCGCTTTTGTTCGCGATAACTCTATTGTTGATTTCTTTGCTAACTTTTCTAACCTTCGGCTCTAATACCACAACGAACGAGAATAAATATGTTGATGGTTCCAAATTACAAGCCGTTTTCTTAAGCGGTGGCCAAGTTTACTTCGGTAAAATTCTGAACTTGAACGGTAAATTCGTTCGACTTAATAACATTTACTACCTTCGAGTTAACCAGCAAGTTCAACCCAACCAAACTAATAGTAGTAATTCGGCCAATAATTCATCCAACGACGTTACTTTAGTTAAACTTGGTTGTGAATTACACGGGCCTGAAGACCAGATGGTCATTAACCGAGATCAGGTTATATTCTGGGAAAACTTGAAGTCTGATGGCCAGGTGGCCAAGGCGGTTGACCAGTTTGTCAAAGATAATCCAAATGGTCAGAAGTGTACAACTTCGACAAACACTAATAGCACAACTAAAAAATAACAACGACTAGAAGTTTAAAACGTCCTGCTTAAATGTGGGGCGTTTTATTTATGATAGATAATCAATCTGATTGTGAGTACTAATCCGAGTATTAAGGTTGCCGCCAAACTCCAGCCCGCTAAATCAGCCGTCCAGATAGGTGAAATAAAGTTAAACTTGTATAGACCGTCGGGGATGGGGCGCTCTTTCGTGCCATGCTTGGCAATGTAAGCTTGAACGCACGGTACTCGGCCACCACCACTAATGTTGTGTGGGAATAACTTCTCACATTGAGTCTGAGCCTGGCTATAAACTGCCGAATTGACTGTCGAAACCCGGTTTTTTTCTTGGGCTACCAAACGTTCGTAACTATATTTCAGCTGTATCGGCGGTTGGTCAGTATTTGAGCCAACCGATAATTGAGCATTCATGTGAGAGTAAATGTAGACTCGCAAGTTGTTTAACGCTGCTGCTACATCGCCATTTTGTTTATCAACTTGGATAACTTGGTTGCGTAAGTAAATGGCGGTTAGATTATTATGTCTCAAAGCCATAACTGTGACGGCAAAACAGACAATAAAACCAAGCACTAAATAGCCGATTGATATTTGCTTGAGTTTAGCCCAAATCGAATGTGGGCGGCGCGACCGGGTCACGATTTGGCGGCCTTCGACGCTAATGAGCGAAAACGTTCGGACATTATCATCAATGAAGCGATAGCACCAATAGCAAAGCCGGTTGTTGTAATCGTTCTAGCCGAAAACAAGGTGGCTAATGCCGCCAAAAACCACCACATAGTTGCTTTAGCAGTACTGGCAATCATTTCCATAGAAGTCAGATAAACTATCCGGTGGCCAGGCAAATCATCGGCCGCGTCATACAAAGCTTTAAAATACGGCATACGATAGCCCGGTGTTGCCAGTTCATTGGCTACATTAATGCCAAAAGCGCCAACAAAGTTGGTCACAAGCGGTCTAACCAAATGGATTATGGCATTGACGGCTGCAAAACTCCTTAGAATTTCACGACCTTTCTTATGATCGATAATTTGGCCAAAATACCTAGATGCGGCGACTGAAATGACAACCGAAAGAGACGTTAAGATACCGAGCTTGGCATAAACGCTACTCCCAGTTAAGACAAATAAACCTAAAAATAATGGCCACATGTAGAGAGTAATGGAATTCTCAACACCAATGGCGCCAAACGACAAAGCGTCATACAGTAATTTATCGGCCTTTAGGGACTCAAAGTTTAACTTTTGATCAAGTTTCACTGGTTCACCGGTTGTAAACATTGGGATAGCACCAATTAATAATAAAACCCCGGCGACCAAAAATATGTACTGGGCACCGAATAACGTACCAACGAGACCACCAAGTAGTGGCCCGATGGCCCAGCCGACTTTTTCCATAATGTAAACAAAACTAAGTTCTTTACCACCATGTTTGGAATGTTTGATTTTAGAAAAATCAACATTGAATGGTATGAAAAAGAAGCTGTTGGACACACCCCAAATTCCACCCAGCAACCAGATTGGCCAATACTGGGATGGCTGGCTTAAAAACATAGTGGTTGAAGCGATTAATATAATATAACCAACTAATAAGGAGTGCTTGGGACCAATTTTAGCCACTGTCCAGCCTGACAACAGATCACCAATCAAACAGCGAAACGTAAAGTACCAAGCGACTAACGATAATACCGACACTAAGCTGTAATGAAGCCGAAGCATATATATCGGTATGAACAATCCGGTTAGACTAAGCGCCAAACCTCTAAACAAATTACTGATATATAGTTCGCTTAGTTCGTCGAAGTCTTTGTGCCGCCAGAAGTGTCGGTGTTTCAAGTGGCGAAACATAAATTTTTGAAACATGATTTTTCTATTAAATTTAACCATTTACAGTGTACCATATAGGCATGCATGTCTTTTTTTCAGGCATTGGTGGAGCCGGTATTGGACCATTGGCGTTAATCGCTAAACAAGCCGGTTATCACGTATCCGGTTCTGACAAACAGTCATCGCATTATATTGACTACCTGAAGTCTCATGGCATAGACGACATCACTATCGGTCAAACCACCGAACAGATTGCTGCAGTCCACGAGCGCCAGCCGATTGATTGGTTTATTTATACGTCAGCCATTACCAAAGAACGGCCTGATCATCCAGAACTGGAGTTTTGTAAGACTCACGATATTAAGGCGACAAAACGTGATGAATTTATCAATCAAATTTTGAAAGACAAAAAACTTAAACTGGTGGCGGTAGCTGGTACTCATGGTAAAACTACAACCACCGCCATGGCCGTTTGGTTGTTCAAGCAACTTGGAATGTCAGTTAGTTATTCAGTTGGTGCCAAAATTAGTTTTGGTCAAATGGGTGAATATGTCGAAGGCTCGGACTATTTTGTCTATGAAGCTGATGAGTATGATCGTAATTTTTTGGCCTTTCGTCCGGAAGTCGCTATTATTACGGGAATTGACTGGGATCATCCAGATATTTACCCAACTCGTGAGGAATACCATCGAGCTTTTGAACAATTCGTCGATCAGTCTAAGCACGTAATTTTTTGGCGATCAGATTTCGCTAAATTAAATCTTAATCATCGGGACAATTTTTTGATTATCGATGATGAGGCCAAGGATATGGATAAGTTAATCTTGCCAGGTTTAGTTAACCGCAAAGACGCTTGGCAAGTAATTAAGGCCATGCAGCTCATCAATGAATCGTCGGTTAACGAGTTGACTGACTACATGAATATTTTCCCGGGGTTGAGCCGACGGTTTGAGCAAATTGTGCCAAATCTAATCAGTGATTATGCCCACACGCCTGAGAAAATCCGTGGTGCTCTGCAAACCGCTCACGAGGTAGCCAGTGGCAATGTAGTGGTGGTTTACGAAGGTCTGCATAACACTCGACAGCATTTTATTAAAGAAGATCTGAAACACTTGTTCGACGATGTTAAGCATCTCTACGTTGTGCCGAGTTACTTGGCGCGCGAAGATCCTAAGTTACATTTACTATCGCCAAAAGACATTATTAAGTTAACTGCCCATCCCGATGATGCCAACCCCGCCGAATTAAATGATGAATTAAAAAAGACTATCAAAAAACATCTTGATAAGGATGATCTGGTACTTTGTCTAACAGCCGGTGGTGGCGGTAGTCTCGACGAGTGGCTTCGTAAGGAATTCTTAACTACTAACTAATCAAATTACAATTATTTATTGACTCATTTTAAGATTTTGCCGGATTCGTCGATTTTGACCGCGCCTTGGCGCAAAATCTCGACAGCGTCATCCACAATTCGAATCACGGTTGATGGCTCTCGGTTACTTAAGTCACCGCCATCAATATAAAAATCGACATTTTTGCCAAAGTACCTTTGAGCTTGTTTGATATTATCGGCTGTTGGTTGATCGGGTAAGTTGGCGCTCGTAGTTAACAATGCCCCGGTCTTTTGTAGAAATTTACTAAATTCTTTATCTGAAGGAATACGGACAGCCACCCCGCCCTCGCCAAGATGTAAATAAGCCAGATCGACACACGGTATAACGATACTGATTGGGCCTGGCCAGAAATGCTGAACTGCTTTGAGGTAGCGAGCTTTAAAACCAAGATTAACTAGCTGGTCGATATTAGCCGCTACAATTGTGCCTGGCTTTTGCTGGCGTTTTTTAAGATTATACAGCTTGGCTGCAGACTCCATGTTAGCGGCACTACAAACCAAACCATAAACCGTATCGGTCGGCAGTATCCCAACTTGGCCATCTTTAATTAATTTAACCGCACCATCTAAAGACATAACTAAAGTATGTCAGAAGCAAGTTGTTATTTACAATCCAAGGGCAGTGTCTGATAGGTCACTGCTAGAAAAGTCTTTGGTGTCGTTAGTTGAATTTAATTGTTTATCAATGTCTTGATTGGTTTGGTCGATATCAGAAGTCGTTAACTTTGTGCTAGCAACGGTAGAGGTACTAGTGCTTGTTTTGGTAGTTTTCTGATTATTCTTATAGGCAAAGTAAGCCGCTACAGCCAAGATCAAGAAAACGACCACGGCTACAATAATTACCATTTTGCCATTCTTTTTCTTGTCTGGCATTGATTGGGGAGTTGTTGGACCGTTAGGAGTTTCAATCGCCTTTAAGTCAAGTGAAGTTTTGGGCACCTGATTATTATCCGACGCACCAGATAATTTACCATCGCTATTAACCTGTATCTCGTTAGCTGGTGAAGCAGTAAGATTCTCGGTCGATACATTAGTGCTCGAAGCTGGGGCATCAGACCAGTCGTCAGCGGGCTTATTACCATCAGCGCCTGGCGTGGAAACGTTTATGCTTGTGGATTTATCTTCGCTGTCCGTTTTAACAGCTATGTCTTTAGTGTCGTCGTCCATAATTATTGACCCCCGCTTGTTTGATTACTGCTAGTTTTGTTACTACTGGTCTTATTGTCTTCAGTCTTGTTCTCGGCGTCAATTTGGCCACGAATATCTTTAAGCGTTGGCTTGATAGTGTTCTTAACGTAATCCTTGATGGCTTTTCCGTCATTGACTAAAGTTTGCCGTTCAGTGCGCGTACTTTCAAGAGAAGCCTTAAAGCCAACCGGATCGCTGCTACAGTTTAAGTCTTTCAAATCACCAACATCTTGTTTATAGGTGGCAAGGTCGTTGTTGAAGGTATCAATTTTGCCTTTTATTACAGTAATTTCAGATTCTAGTTTGGTAGTATCAATACCCTTGGTCTTCAACTTATCGACTAATTTGTTTAGCCGGTCAACTAGATTAGTATAGACTTCCTTACGACTGGTCTGTAGGCCTTTAATTCGGCCGTCCAACGACTTAATACCACCACCCTGGGCTTGCTTGCAGCGAAGTTTAACGCGATTTTGTTGAAGTGTGGTTAGCTTGGTTTTAAATTCGGCTTTACGCTGTGTAATCCGATCCTCCATAGTCTTTTCAGTAGTGGTGTCGGTACTAGTTTGATTACTGCCCGTCATTGTTTCGGCGGACACCATACCTAATGTATAAGTTGTCGATAGCGTTACCAAAAGTGGTGCGACAACTAGTGCAGTTGATAGGGATTTTAGAAATTGTTTCATTTATTAATGGCCTCCGTTTTCATTTTATCATAAGTAGTTTGCAATAATTGGCTATCGCTCTAATTATCTAGACCTGAGATTTAAAAACGGTATTCTTAACTTAGGATGTTGAGATTTTTTGGTCGCCAAATCAAGCGTTTGGTTGTTCTGCTGCCAGCTATTGTCGTAGCTTATATCGCTGTTCATGACATTTATCCAATTTTTGAGCATCACATTCCAGATGTTCCGGCCTTCTTTATAACTTACGTGGCAGTAGCGTATCTGCTATTGCCGTTTGCCCTTCGAATTATTCGAATTGTCATTAAACCTCGACACATCCCCCTATACTGTACAACCCCTGATGGTTTCGCTTGTGATCCGATTAACATTGGTATTGTTGGGACATACGACCAACTGATTTTGGTCATGCATCAAGCTGGCTGGCACCAAGCTGATTCTCGTTCACCTCGTAATTTATTTAGAATGGCCAGTAGTATTTTATTAAGACAGCCTTACCCGACAGCGCCCTTTAGTTCACTATATTTATTTGGTCGAAAGCAAGATGTCGGTTTTCAGCTACCTGATGGCCATAGTCCGCACCGTCGTCACCATATCCGATTCTGGGCCGCTAGCTATCCTACGAGTAAATCACATGAAGAGCATGCTTATTTTTGGCAAAGACATTATTCACCATCAGGCGAACGCTTGTTTTGGGTGGGCGCGGCTTCACGCGATATTGGTCTTGGTTTAATTCGGCATAATGCTCAAATTTCACATCGGGTTCATCATGATACCGATGCCGAGCGAGACTTCTTAGTCAGTCAACTACGCCGACTAAAGGAAGTAAAGCACGTCTACTCAAAAAATATTGCTTTGCCGTATAAAATTCGTAACCGGGTTTTAAAAAGCCATCTCCAAGCCGACGGCAAAATTGTAATTTGCCAATTATGATTAGCGTTTTTTGGACTTTGATTTGCGGCGATTGGATTTTTTGGACTTCGAATTCGTTTTAGGCTTTTCAGAAATTGCTTTGGTCGACAATTCTTTAACATGTACTTCTATAGGTGGCACTTCAGTGGTAGTTGGTTTTTGAATACGCCGGACTACGGTTACAAATCGCCAAACCAGAACCAATAGAACAACCACCAAGACTCCTGTAAGAGCGTACAAACTGGCAGATTTATGTTGAGTGGGAGCAGACTGTAGACCAATTGTTTGGCAGCTCGTTTGGCATTGAGTGACCTGAAGGCTGCCGTTTGTCGACTTAAGTAGCTGATCTTGATTGCCAACACTACCTTGCAGATTATTCCGCGGCGCACCTAACGACGATTGGCCGATTGACTGTGGGTTACCGGTTGTTTGATTGCCGGCTTGGGTTTGTAAATTGTCCATTCATTAATATTACTAGATTTTTGAATCGTAAGCTCTTTTATTACTCATAACTAATTTTGACGAATTGGCGAATGTCATCTTGTGCTATAATTTTTGAAACACGAGGTAACGACATGGCGAGCAACAAAGAGGTATTTTTCGAACATATGCATGGCCAAGAATTTCAATATTTTGGCTACTCTGAGCTTGGCATGCGCACCGATAGAATTAGTCAAGTCAGCGTCGATGACATCAGCATCGAGGGCCAAGTTTCCCGACATTATTCATTTAAGGTGCCAATTATCGGTGCCGCCATGAACTCGATTAGTGAAGATTCTATGGCGATTGCCATGGGTGAGCTTGGCGCTGGAGCAATTATTCATCACGCCAACACCCCTAAAGAACAAAAGGAAATGGTTAGGAACGTTTACTATCATCTTAACGGAATAATTGATAGCCCCCTCCTGGCACGTGATGATGAAACCGTTGCTGATGTACTAAGTAGACTTGATCAAAAGGGTAAAACATTCAGAACTTTACCAGTCACTGATGCTGACGGTAAATGTGTTGGTCTTATGGATGAGCCTAGCTTTAGGCTATTTGACTCCCAAACAAAAGTTAGTGAGGCTATGCATCCTTTCGGGACATTTCCGACGGCAGAAGCCGGTATTACTCCAGAGGAAGTCTATACCAAAATGCGTGATGAAAAACTAGGCAGGCTTTTATTAGTGGACTCCGATAGAAGTGTCAGTGGCCTATGTTTGGACAAAGATATTGGTCGGATGGCCAGAATAAGAAGTGACCCCCAGCATTTTAACCTAACACCAGACGGGCATCTCATCACACTTGCCAGTATCCCGACTCTCGTTGATGAGGCTATTGAACGCGTTGAATTGATGCATAAATACCTCAATATAGCCGTTATCGATACTTCGCACGGCAATCACATTGATGCGATTGACACACTTAAAGCAGTTGAAAAAGAGTTTCCGTTTGATCGCTTTGGCATTGACTTTCTGGCCGGTAATATTTCCACCGAAGAAACCGGAATTGAAGTTGCTAAATATGACCCAGATGGTTCTCAAGTCGGTCAAGGCCCTGGTGAAATATGCATATCTTCCGACCGGTTAGGTATCGGTACACCCCAAGCCAGTGCAGTTTATGAGGTTACAAAAGGGGTTCATTCTATAGATCCAGAGATTCCAATTATTGCCGATGGGGGTATACGAGACTCGGCCGATACCGTAAAGGCACTTGCGCTCGGCGCTACAGCCGTAAAAGTCGGCAATCTCATTGCGGGCACTGACGAGACACCTGTAAAATCGAAACGAGATGAGCTTGGCAATCCCTTTTCTGAATATTGGGGAATGGGGTCTGAAGATGCTCAGATTGCCTTTGCGGCCGCCAGAGCCCGCTATGGCAACTACAGCCCACTTAATCGAATCTTTATAGAAGGTTTTAAAAAACGCGTGCCGCTTAAGGGGCCGGTTTCAGAAGTTATTGAAGACCACGTTCTGGGTGTCAAACTATCTATGATGTCGATGGGTATGTCAAATATAGCCGAGCTACAAGAACATGTTAGTTTCATGCGCGGCAATAATCGAAAAAATTAAGCTGCGCCTCTGATAATAACTTGGTCGCGGCGTGGACCAACACCAATTCTGGTAATTGGGACTTCTAGTTTATCTTCTAGAATATGGACATAATCTCTGGCATTGGACGGTAATTCTCTAAAGTCACGCATTTCACTAATATTTTCATCCCAACCACTAATCTCTTCGTAAATCGGTTCGGATTGCATTAATTTGTATTCGGCATTTGGAGCAGTTGTTAAGTTCTTGCCTTTACGTTTATAGCCAGTACAAACCAAAATTGTTTCACCATATCGTGATAACCAATCAAGTTTAGTAACCGCTAGCTCGGTTGTACCATTGGCTATATTAGCCCGTCGCAAAACAGGTATATCCAAGTGTCCAAGTCTGCGCAATCGGCCGGTAGTAGTACCACGCTCAGCGTCACCTGCATCCGGATTGCCGTGCAGTTGATTTAATTGTTCTTTGTCATCAATTTCAGTCACAAAATGGCCACCGCCAACGTGCGAATGTATCGCTTTAAATACGCCTATCACTTTATCGATGTGGTGTGGCGCTACGCCCAAGCCTGGCGAAACACCGCCGCTAGTTGTTATAGAGGATGTAACGTTTGGCCACATGCCTTGATACTTATCCAATAAGAAAGCTTGAGCGCCTTCTGCCAGTATGCTTTGGTCCTGATCTAGAGCATTATTTAGAAATAGCATCGTATCTGTTACAAAAGGTCCCAACTTCGAGGCATCTTCAACATATTTATCAGTAATATCTGTTTTAGTATCCGCACCCAACGCTTTTTGTTCCCCAGATGTTAATCGGCCCATGTCATATAAACCTTGAATAATTTTTTTAGCTAGTTCGTCCGGATCATTATTGATAATTTCGGCTCTAGCCCCTTCGCGTAATGCGAAATCAGCATCAACGTAGGCTATGCCGGCCTTAGTACTTCCCTGGCCTTGCTCGCCAGATTCTCGACGCATATCTTGAACTATATGATGGGGCAAGATTAAATGTGAACTTGAGCTGATCAACAGATTATCTGGAGACACGGGAACATCTTTAACCTCCAGATAGTCTATTTCAGCACAAAGTTTGACTGCATCAATAAATTCGCCATCGCCTATAACATTTAATTTGCCCGGGTAGCCGATGCCCGAAGGTATACCATGCAACTTCAACTCTTTACCTTCTGGTAAAACAACTGTATGCCCAGCATTAGGACCACCATTAAACCGAGCCACAATATCGTGCTCGGCGGCTAGCATATCAACGAATCGGCCCTTGCCTTCGTCGCCACGCTGCAAACCAACAATTACATCCACTGCCATCGCAGGTTTCAGAATAAAGTAGTTAACTTTTGATTACAAGCTTAAGCTTTATCAAGATGCCACCTTAAATGATTTTATGATTTTCTGGTAGCAATCCGAACATAAGTGGTATTTTTTAACGTGAGATTTTGAGTCGGGTGGGCTAAACAGCAGCGCGCCTAATTTAGTCAGTTCTTGGCCGCATTTATCGCATTTTGGTTTGATTGCCACTTTAATTGCCTACTTCGGGTAATACTTGTCATAGCGTTTATATTTGGACACGCCCTTATCCCATGGGCTGTACCAGCCGTTTTCGTACCAGAGAGTGTAAAGCTGTTCAAAGTAGGCTTGGTAAAGTTCTTTAGCGCGGTCCAAACTGAAATTATCGACCGCATATTCTCGGATTTTGGCCGGGCTCAACAACTTGTCTAGGTTTTGTGCGGCCCAGACCGCTTCACCCAAAGTCCGGGCTCGGTAACCGACTTTGCCATGAATAACGTTTTCAGGAAAAGCTCCCCAATCGGTAGTAATGACCGGCGTGCCGCAAAACATGGCTTCAATCGAAGTACCACCGAATGGCTCTAGATAATAAGTACACAGAAACACTGCTTTGGCTCGACTCATCAGTTCGCCGCGCTTTTTAATGTCAGCGTAACCAAGATGTAGTAAGTGATCGCCTTCTACCATCATATCCTCGGCGTAAATTTTATTGCCTTCGACTTTTTGGACGCCTTGGCCGATCATCACCAGCTTGGCGCCAATTTGCCTGGTAACTTCTGCGGCCATATCGACACCTTTTCGGGCAACCATTCGACCAACAAACAAAAAGAAATCGTCCTTTTGGGCACTGTATGGAAAATCAGCTGGATCAAAATAATTTGGGATTACCGTATCGAAAAAATGACCATTGTCATCACGTAGTAAACCACTGACATAATGCATTTGGGCGTAACTTTCAAAGACTCGATAATTCGAAAAGACGCCTTCGTAACCAACACCAAATTCGACTGTCGTTAGTTTTGGCAAACTATCGGCAATTTGTTTTTGCGAAACACCCATAATCAAGCAGATGAAATCACGTGGTTTGGCTCGTTTTTTGATTTCTTTAGCTACCCGCTTATTCATGGTGACCCAATGCTCAGCCGACGGGTTCCAGTCAATTCGGAAAAATTCATTGTGATAATCATAGTCACCAAACCATTTAAGCTGTTCGTGTTTTTTAACAACTGTAACCAGTTCGTCGCATGGCGCCTGGTTGTCTTCAGATGCATACAAAAAAACCTCGTGACCGAGTGATTTCATCATTCGGCAAAATTTAACAACCTTCTGAGTATAAGCACAGGCTACATAATCAGCCGTCGTTTGAGTGTGCGGCATTGAAACCACGTGAAACCGAAACTTCATCTGGTTTTATTCTACTATGAATGATGGGCTAACGTTTATTGGAGTGATTGTAGTCTGGGATATCATCTATCCAACTTATGCTTGATTTACTTTCTGAGTCACCATTATTGTAATTAGTAAAAATCTCTTGGTCTTTCTGGATATCTCGTAGAGCTAGGAATTCAATGGTCTTAGTATCAAAGTGTTTTATATAAGTGGCGTTTGGTTCGTAAGAATGATTATAAATAGCACCATAGCCCAAACATTCGGCAATTTGGCCTTCGTCCCAACGATAATAATAATGCTTTAGGATTGTTTGACTAATTTTTTCAAGGTCGCCCATATCCAATATTTCAATTACCGGGCTGATCTCGATAGTTTCACCCTTTTTGATTGGTAGTGCCGCAAACATACCGCGGCCAGCACCCTTAATAGTTGATTTGGCCAAGTAGACTTTTGTAGGCGGTAAAAGTTTCTTAACCATACTAGTAGTTGGTGTCTATGAGCAATCAGCTCAAAACAACTGGTTTATCAAGAGACGAAATGACGTGCTCTAACTTATTACGTTCTGAATTGGTTAAATTAGTACCTTCAATTTCAACATGTAGCTGGCGATTGTGATCTTTCCCACTAAAGCTCCATTTGTATTTCACACTTGGGTCTAATTCTTCAATAGTTGAACCGTCCTCTTGTTTTTTCGTATGTTTAAGTCTGGGCACATGTTCCAAGATTGCCGCATGAAACTTATTTTTAGTCTGATTTTCTTTTAATACATGCTGGTAGTGAGTATTGTTACTATCTAAACCGCTGTGGGCGTCACATATTTTTTCGACACTATGAAAAGTGTGGACCCGTTGATCTTCGGATGTTTCTGTATCCCACGAATATCTAATCGAACAATCACAGGTGTCTGGTGACCAAAGGGTTGTGTGAATCATTATTATTCCTAAGTCTTAAATTACTATTAACTATTATATATACTCTCAAGCTTTATTCGAAGAACTCCAGGAATTTAATGGCTAGGTTAAGTGCGGTAATGGTTAGGCTAAGTGAATCAGTTATAGTAGCAGCTTCATTAATAGCTATTAGTAGATCAGTAATCCCTTGAACAGAGACTAGTGTTAACTCCGATGAATTAATTGAATCGGTCAGGCTAACGTTAAGATCAATGACACTCTGGATTGACACCAAAGCTGATTCAGCTGAGCCGATGGAGTCGGACTTATTAACAGTTAGGTCACTCGCAGCGGTAATGGAGATTTGAGTAGATTCAGTGATACTACTAGAGTCGTTGGTATTAATGTTTAAGTCAGATACAGCAGTAACAGAGACTTGAATTGGGTCATCTAGGTTAGTGCTGTCGCTAGACGAGATGTTGAAGTCATCAGCAGCAACGATTGTGACTCCTAGGTTTTCGGTAACTACTACTGTTTCAAACATACCTTCATCATCACCGGCTTCGATGATGACTAGTTCAGTTAGGTTAGAGCTATCGCTGGTATTGGCTGACAGTGGAGCAGCGGCTTGTGGAGTGACAACTAGGTTGTCGATCGTGTTACTTGTATCAGATACACTTATTGCGGTATCGAGTATTACAACCAAACTATCAGCGGCCCCAGTACTATCTGAAACAGCTGTGTTTATGTCAGCGGCCGATTGGACAGTGACTGTTGGTGTGTCGGTAGTCGCTGAACTATCACTAACATTAATGCTCCCTTCTAGTAGTTGGTTGGTGGAGTCAGTCGCAGTTGAAGAGTCAGATATATTGACGTTAAAGTCTGAGGCTGAGGTGACTGTAACTTGAGTAGAGTCATTGATACTACTAGAGTCATTGGCATTAATTAGTTGAATTAATCCAGTTACTTGGATATTTTCGGTAATAGATGGGGTATCGGATACAGAGATGCCAGATTGTGTTTGTAGAATTACATTCTCGGTAGTCGCCGAGGTATCATTGACGTTCACGTTGCCTTCTAGGAATTGACTAGTACTGTCGGCGACACTGGTGTTATCAGATACATTCGCAGTCTCACTAACTATTAGGTTTGGCGTATCACTTACAGTTGTTGAATCGTTAGTAGCAATGATTATTTGATCAGCATCAACCACAATGACTAGAACCGATTCAGTAACTGTGGTCGAATTATTAACTGTAATGGTCATGTCGTCTGTAGCGACAGCAATGTTATCAGTGACAGTCGAGCTATCTATTACACTAATAATCGATTCTCTTACCAGTAGCACAGTGTCAGTCGCTGCTGAGGTGTCCGAAACATTAAGGCCAACGTTTAAGACAACTTGAACATTGTCGGTAATGCTTGTTGAGTCTGTGACAGTTTCAAGTTCAATATCATTGAGGGCAATAGTTTCGGTGATTGAGCTGGAGTCAGAGACATTTATATTGAAGTCACTGGCAGCGATAATGGTGACAGTTATGTTTTCGTTTATGGCAGAGGTGTCATTAACAGAGATAACCATATCAAATTGAACGAAAACAGAATCAGTTACACCAGTTGAATCCGAGACAGTTTGCGGAGCTTCAATCCTGACCTGAATATTTTCTGTAATAGTCGAGGTGTCTGTTACTATTTCAAACTCTATGTCACCCAGACTAATGAACTCAGTGATCATAGAACCATCGGAAACATTTACAAATCCGATACCGTTTAGGGACATTGTTTCAGTCAGATTGCTGCTATCAGAAACATTAATATTGTCGTCGCTTGCAGCGATTATGCTTACTGACACATTTTCAGTGACGGTTGAGTTGTCAGAAACGTCTACTTGTATACCAACGAGCACTATGGTGTTATCGGTGATAGCAGTTGCGTCCGACACAGATAGTAGAGCTTCGATCCTGATTTGTACACTGTCAGTAACTGATGAGTTATCAGAGATAGTTTCAAGCTCAACATCAGAGAGTGCAACAGACTCAGTGATTGAGCTGGAGTCTGAGACATTTATGTTGAAATCACTAGCGGGGATAAGAGTTACGGTCACGTTTTCGGTAACTAACGTAGTGTCTGAGACATTTGGACCCGAGTCGAAAGTGACCTGATTGTTTTCATTAACAGTTGATCCATCATTTACGTTAACGTCTGAGCTTAGTAGTACTTGAAGATTATCAGTCACTGTGGTTGATTCGGTTAACAATAAATTGGAAGCCTTTAGTGTTACTCTCGGACTTTCTGTAACCGAGGAATTGTCATTAACGTTAATGTTCAAATCGGCCGCTGTTTCGGGAGTAACTACCCAGTTTTCAGTTATAGATGATGTCTCAGAAACTGAAATGTTACTATCGGCTTGGAGTTGAACACTATCGGTTACGGTAGTGGAGTCGGTGACAGTTTCAAGCTCAACATCATTGAGGGTGACAGTGTCAGTGACTGTAGTGGTTTCATTGACGTTAATGTAGTTTTCGGCCATTTGGACGGCATTTTCGGTGATAGTTGAACTGTCAGAAACTACAACTAGCTCAAGACCATTAAGTAATATTGATTCGCTAATTGATGTACTGTCTGAGACATTAATCGTTGGCGTGGTAGTTGCATTAACGTTAACGGAAATATTTTCAGTGAGCGATGTGGTGTCAGAGACTGCTATACCATTCTGATCCAGCATGACAACTGAATCGGTGACGACAATGGTTTCAGCACCTCCACCAGAACTATAATTTGCATATGCTACGTAATCGTTACTTTGATAACTGGGTGACGGGAATGTTGAGGGGAAATTACTGGTATAAGGAGTGCTGAGGTTATAGGCGGCTTGGTTGGTTCCACCGGCTTTGTAGGCATGCATGCTGGCTGTATCTTCAAGGAAGGTTAGCCAATAAACCCCAGCCGATAATTGGGTATCGGGGATATCTATAACATTCCATTGATTAGCTGAGGCTGCAACAGGAGTAGTTTGGGCAACTAGCAGGGTGGTTGGTACACCACTAACATCAGAATATATAGCACCTTTTATGTTGCCAGCCGTCGGGGTATAAACGTGAAGATCAGTAACTAGACTATCTACCGATAGGGTATATTTAGTCCCGAGAATAGTACTGTTCAAACCACCCGGCGACGTTCCCGAAGCATCGGTTGTGCCAAAAGTACCACTAACACCGGCTAAATAAATGTTTAGGTCGCTAGTGATGCTTCTCGAGTCCGTCACCGCTGTGGTGTCATTAACATTAACCGACAGTGGTGATGGGCTACCGCCAGTGACAGACAGGGCAACATTTTCGGTGACGGCAGAGCTATCGCTCTTGTTGATGTTGGCGTCGGCCATGCACACGACATTTTCAGCGACTGTCGTGGTGTCGTTGACGTTGATTTGATATGAAACTGTTTGGGCCGGTGTATTTTCAGTGATTGAGGTGTTATCGTTGACGTTTGCGGTTAGAGTGTAGCCCGGTACATTGAGTGCTTGGGTGTCAGTGATGGTACTAGAGTCAGATGTGCTTATATTACTTTCTGTTAGTCGAATAAGGCTTTCTGTTATGGTAGAAGAATCATTAACGTTTATAGATAGATCGGTGTCGTAATATACCGTTAGACGCATATGGTCGACTGAGGCATTGAATAAGTTATGAACCAGAATGCCATTGGCAAAGAAGTTAGCGTTACCCGAAATTGATAAGTCCCAAACGTTATCTTCGGTATTTTCAATTACGTCTATACTAGTTATCGGAGTTCTTTCGAGGTCTTTGGTTAATAACATGTCGCCAACCCTTAAGCTATCGGCTTGAACATATTCGCCATCAATATAAAATTCATGGTTATAAGTAACTTTCAGAACTTGGCCGCCGAAATAAATTAGGTAATAGTGCCCATCAATTTCAGCAATTGGCGTAGACATTACATATTCGACTTTTTTAAGCTCGACCTTGTTAAGCTTATGGTTGAAAGAGTAGACAAACTCACCTAGCTGAATGTCTTTGACTGGCTTGTTGCCCGTAGCGGTCCAGATAGAAGTGTCGGAGTGTAGACACTTGCCCGCAGTATCTTGGAGGGCTAAAACAAAGCCAAAGTCAGTATCGTTAATATCGCTCGGGGCCCAGGTCTCGCCCCATAAATCTGACGAACTACCGTAGGAGAAGTAGGCTTCTGTGGTTGACCAGTTAGGAGATAATTTCTTATTGGTTGTACCAATTGTGCCGTCAGATTTTACAATTTGGACATTTCTATCTCCGAAGGTCCCCGAAGTAGCTTTTCTCTCTATTTCGGCAACTATACCGTTGATAACTGCACCCCCTGGAATAGAGAATCCAAAGTTGGTGGCTTTCAGATAATGAGTAACGTTACCGAAGACGGTAGCGTAAGTATCATCACTAGCCATAGCGTTGTTGACATTTGACCAGGTAGCAGTGCCAACTGTTGCGTCGTCCGCCATCGTACCCGGACTAAGTGGTCCTTGTGAAGAAGCCATTACCTATCCCCCCCTCTCCACGTTAGAAGGAACAATGGCCAGTGGAAGTTAACCCATCTCATTCGAAGAACTCCAAGAACTTAATGGCTAGGTTAATGGCGGTGATGGTTAGACTAAGTGATTCAGTACTAGTAACACTATCGGAGACAGCAATGGCTAAGAGTAAGTTATTAATACTGACACTCTTAGCTTCAGCGGTATTGATGGTTTCATTGACAGTAATGAGTAGATTACTAATGGTTTGAATCACTACATTACTAGATTCCGTAATTGATGGTGAGTCATTGGTACTAATCGTTAGGGTTGGTGGTGCAGTGACTACTACCACCACGTTTTCGCTAATAGTAACTGTTTCAAACATACCTTCGTCATCACCGGCTAGCATGATGACTAGTTCGCTTAGGTTGGTAGTGTCGCTGGTAGTAATCGACAGTGGTGGTGGGGCTTGTGGGGTAACGACTGTGTTTTCAGTTAAGGCAGTGGTATCA
>DATIID010000005.1:0-45589 GCA_035480035.1 Saccharimonadales bacterium (SeqCode)
TTCCCTACTGCTGCCTCCCGTAGGAGTCTGGGCCGTGTCTCAGTCCCAGTCAGGCTGATCATCCTCTCAGACCAGCTAATGATCGTCGCCTTGGTGAGCTTTTACCTCACCAACAAGCTAATCATACGCAGGCCGTTCCCATAGCGCCGAAGCTTTAATCCGAAGATCACATGCGGTATTAGACACCGTTTCCGGTGCTTATCCCTCACTTTGGGGTACGTTCCTACGCGTTACTCTGCCGTCCGCCGCTCCTTCACACCACTCACTAAACTTAATGAGCAAAGTGAAGGCGCTCGACTTGCATGTATTAGGCACGCCGCCAGCGTTCATCCTGAGCCAGGATCAAACTCTCCAAAAAAATCTGTCACTCACCGAAGCGGGTGTCAGAAAAAGAATCTGTCTCTGATCAGTCGAACATGACCATAAATGGTCAAATTACTGACTTAATTTCAAAACAATTCTCGTACTACCTTACAGTAATACTGAATCGACGTTGATTTGCACTATTCAATTTTTAACGTTCACTCGCCTGGCCAAACAAATCAATGCCTCCAAAACGAGCTCATGCTATGATACAGTGCCGCAACAGATTATGCAAGGCCTTTTCTGGCAATTAAGGTTGTGCTTATCGCAACACATCCTACTGTTTTGATAAATTGATAAACGTATCTCTCCATTTGTCGAACGTGACCTGGCTAAAACCACGATCCCCATCGTAAATTTGGGAAAATGGGAAAATCTCACTATCGGTTAATATTTTATAAGTTGCGCCATTTCTAATTTCATCAAAACTTGCAGATTCTTTGCTTCTTTGTTCCCAATCAAGTTCTTTCTCTAATGAGTCATATTTATCCATTGATTTATCGTCAGGTCTAAATAAACCAGTCCCGCGCAGGTCTCCATTGCTATCTAACACATAGCCAACCACATGATAATAAACTTCTCTTTCATCGTAAACACCACGCCCACTACTTTCTCCATAACTCAATGTTACCGATGATATTGATTTTTCTGCATATAAAGGCCACTCTGAAGGTCTAATTTTTTTGCCTCTCCGACCTATCGTTACACCTATTTCATTCTCAGTCAGCCAATTAGCCATAGTTTTAGCATCGTTTCTAATTGTTTCGACAATCCTTTTCTGTACAGGCCTTTTTAGTTCATTCTCTCGATATATTCTTTCTAATCGAGTTAACCTTTCTCGTTTTTTATATTCAATAACCTGGGTCATCATATCAATACCAAATCTATGTTGTGCTACAGTCTCGGGTTTGGGAGCATTGATTACTTCCTCTATTACAGCTTCAATTGGTTTAATGTCATCAAACTCCATAATTTGGTTATTATACTAACTTACTTGATTTTTGCAAGCTTGAGCAGGATTCAGTCTTCAAACCTGTATGTGTAATTATTGCCAACGGGGCTGGTGCAACGTATCACCTCATGGCCAAAGAAGCGCCATCTTTTAGCTGCTTCTGGACCACCTTCGCACGTACTCAAAGCCGCATCGGCGCGTTGCTGTTGCGTGTCAATTATTTGGCTCAATAACCGTTCACCTTCAGCGCTATCTCGTTCAGCTTTTTCGTTAGCACGTTGTAATTTGTTAAAGCTTTTTTCTTCACGCGCTTTGGTCTTTTCCCAAGCCTTTTTTTCATCTTTACTGCCAAATTCATTAACCCACTCTTCATACTCTATCTTCAATGGCAACTCATTTATTAGATCGCGAGTAGTATTATTTTCAATAATAGTAAAACTAAGGTCACTATGAGACTGTCTAGCTTCATCTAATTCGGTGCAGTATCTTTCAGCAGTGGCTAAGCATTCAACCACAAATGGGCACTCCTTCAAACATTCGGGATTGACCATATCACTCATATTTACAGATTATCAAAGCTTGCCAAGTTAGCAAGCATGAGCAGAACTATTCGTGTTTTCCGATAGGTTTAGTTACAAAGTAGAAATCTGGAGTAAAACTAGAACCAATTAGAATCATGTCGATCACTTGTCCTGCAATACTGCCAACATGTTTACCATAACGAAGCCATTCATCCCCAGGATCAAACGCAAAACGCTTATCTGTCCGTTCAAAAATAGCCGGAACTGAGTCCTCTATCAGACCTAAAGGATTGGGACGGACTGGATTTTCAGCAGCAGCTTGGGCATCTCCTAACCCAGTATATAAAACATACTTAATCGGCATAAATTGAGTCAAATCAAGCTTTAGTTCACTTCTTTCATTGCGTCCTGGGAAAGTACCCCCAGTGACAATTACGCTTTCACCGGGTTCCATTACTTCAAATGTCTCTACAAACAAATCTCTTTCAGGTGGCATACATGACTCCGTCGAACAGTTATTATCCTTTTAAATTGAATTTATGCAAGCTTGAGCAGGATTACTGGGGCTTATAGCCGTAAACATCTTCGATCTCAGCATGTCTAAAACCTATAAGCTCGGGGATCACTGCCGCTTGTATAAGTTGATCGGCAAATTGTTTCAAATTATGCCGCTGACTTTGACCCTTAAATTTAGCGATATGAACCTGGGTAATATAATCGTTTTCTTCCCAAGTGGTTTGAGGTGTACCAGGTATATCATAGTATCGATTAATCAGGCTTTGAGTGGCTAGTCGCTCAGCCTTAACCGCAGGATTACGAGTAGCAATCGTTAATGAAGTTTCGGTCTCACCGCGGTGACATAACTCATGGAGTGACCAAGGCCAAGTTGGAGCTCCTATATCCTTATCAACGCTTGCAGGTAAACAATCGTCTAAATAATCAGCCAGGTTTTCAGCATCATCATCTATTAGTCTTAGGCCATAGCGACTATGGAAGGAACGGACTTCGCCTGGTCCGACAATAGTGGCTCGAGGTTTGTGTCTAAGTTCAACATGTTCAATGCCAGTTTGCCCAATTATCTTCTGGGCCGCACTTAACCAACGATCACCGAGTGTCTCAACTTCTCTAAATACTCTTACGCTGGGTATTGATTCTGGGTTAGGCACCCAGAAAAATATAAACTAGTTTCAGATTTTTGCAAGCATAAGAGGTTTTAGTTTGGTTTATTGTGACGGTAATTCTTCAATGGTTACGTTTGAGTCATATTCTTGGGCCTCTAATAACCCATCGATTTCTTTAAGTGTTTGGCTGACTTCATACCAGTTAGGCATTGGACTAAAGTGGTTATGGCCTGAGATTATTTCCCTAAAAGGTAACTTCATACGGCTGTTAAATACCCAGTTAGCCTCTTCCACATCACCTAAAGACCACTCGCTTTTACTTGCTACATAATAGGACCTAGTTGGGTCGTGTTCAAAAGTGTAAGTATGTTTGTGCCGTTTAGACGTATCAGCGATGCTAGTAGGCTGTTCATGAGTAATCACTACGCCAGTTGTAAAGTGAATGGCCAGTTCGCCCAGCTCATCAATAATCTTGTCTCTAAAGAATACTAGCTCTTGATCATTGGCAACTTGCTCCATTTCAGAGAGTAAAATTCGTTGGTAAGGTGTTAATCGTTCAGACATAAGACTTTTACTCTAAAACTAAATCAATTTGGTTAAGAATAACTTCCGCAGCCAGGTGAGCTCTGGAAATTTCGTCAGCTGATTTTGAGTTACCAAAAGTCAGATCTTTATCTGTTGAAGATAAGCCATCAACATTATGAATGTGGTTTGTAGCTGAATTAAAAGTCAATTCCGGCAAACCAAACTCAGGAAAATCACCACTGGGTACTAAAGTTCTCATTTACCATATTTTAACATGCTTACACTGTTTAAGCAATAGTAGGATGGCGTTAGATGGCGACGCCGACGTCTTCGAGTTTTTGAGTTAGCTTGTGGTCGAGGTGCCAGCCATCCATCTCATAAGCTAACATCGATAATACCTGATGGCCGAGATTTCGCTCGACACTTGATAGTTCTTCTTCGGGATGTTTGACGATTCGATGATAGCCAATTTCTGGCTGCTTGATCTCTGAGAAGGCGGGGTGTGGAGTTTTGATATCTGGGGTCTGAAAAGCTATAGTTGCTCGGTCAAGACGCAAAAATTTAAGATCTGATTCACCTTCTTTAATCTTAAAGCGAGCCTCAGATTTGGGTGGCATGATATATTGACCACGAGATTTCGACATTGGCATTAATCCATCGCCATGATACGAGGCGGCTGTTCGGACAATGGCATTTCCTAAAGTACTTTTTAGTTCGCCGATTGTTTGAGAATGATGAACTTCCAAAAGTGTTGGCAGCCATAAATGAGGCAAAAAAGAACCTGAACGGTTTTCGAATATATAGCGGTCTTTACCGTTAACTTTGGCTAATTCTAATTTAGGCATTTCTAATGATACTGACATATTTACCTGCTTAGATAATTGTTTGTCGAATCGACAAGACTTGGTATTTAATCACGTATACAGATTGAGGGCAACCTTAGTTGGTTCAATTATTTCTTAGATTTTGGTTTGGTTTCGGGTTTAGCTTTAGTTTCTTCAGGTTTTTCGGTGGTTTCCTCTTCATCTTCATCAATTGTCTTCTCAACTAAAGCTAACGAAGCAACGGTGTCGCCATCATTTAGACGCATTATTCTAACACCTTGAGTAGCGCGGCCAAGTGATGGAATATCCTTCAGTCCAAGACGGATTGTTTGCCCATGCGTCGAAATAATGATCAGTTCTTGAGTATCATCTTTAAGTGTTTTAACACCCATAAGGTTACCGGTTTTACTGTTAACCACTGCTGAACGGATACCAACTCCACCACGAGCATGCGCTGTAAACTGAGAAATCTTGGTTCGTTTTCCATAACCGTGTTGGCTAATCACAAAAATACTAGAACCTTCTTCGACAATGTCCATGCCAATAACTTGGTCGCCGGTGCGCAGCCGAATGCCACGAACACCACGCGAAACACGGCCCATTGGACGAGCATCTTTTTCATGAAATCGGATGGCTTGGCCTTGCGACGTCGAAATGACAATTTCATTGTTACTGTCGGTTTGACGAATCCATTTTAGTTCGTCACCATCGTCCAAATTGATAGCAATTAAGCCAGTTTGACGAACGTTTTGATACTGCTCAAATGGCGTCTTCTTCACAACACCTCGGATGGTACACATTAGCAAATTACCGTCTTTAGACGTCTTAGAGACATTTATGACTGAGCTGACTACTTCTTCGGGTTGCAGTTGTAGTAAATTAACCAACGCAACACCTTTAGCGTTCAAACCCACCGCTGGGACCTCATAGGTTTTTAGACGGAAAACTCGGCCTTTGTTGGTGAAGAACAGTAAAAAGTCGTGAGTGCTGGCATAAATCACGTGATCAATCACGTCTTCTTCTCTGGTAGACATGCCTCTTTTGCCCTTTCCACCCCTGTTTTGGCGTCGATATTCGGCAATCTGAGACCGTTTGATGTAGTTTGCTGACGTAAGTGTTACAACAACCTGCTCGTCAGGAATCATGTCTTCATCACTCATTTTGCCAAGTTCACCGACCACAACTTTTGTTCTACGATCATCACCAAACTGCTTTTTAATGTCCAGTAGTTCATCTTTGACGATTTTAAGAATGCGTTTTTCGTCAGCCAGAATAGTTTCAAGCTCAGCAATTATTTTGATTAGCTCAGCCAGCTCGTCTTCAATTTTCTTACGCTCTAGCCCAGCAAGTGTGCGCAGCTGCATCGCCAAAATGGCTTTGGCTTGAATTTCGGTCAGTTTGAACTTCTTGATTAGGTTTTCTTGGGCTTCATCAGTGGTTTGGCTAGCCCTAATGGTTTTAATTACTTCGTCGATGTGATCAAGCGCCGTCTTAAGCCCTTCTAAAATATGAGCGCGCTCTTTGGCTTTGCGCAGTTCAAACTCAGTCCGGCGACGAACAACAACCTGACGGTGCTTAATATATTCGCCCAAGATGTCTTGAAGCCCCAGAACACGCGGTTGAATACCTTCAATCAGGGCCAGCATATTGTAGTGAACTGTCAGCTGCAGCGGTGTTAATTTGTAAAGTTGGTTGAGCAACTTTTTTGGGTAAGCGTCTCTTTTAAGATCAATCACCAAACGGACATTGCCGCGGGCCGATTCGTCACGCAAATCACTAATACCACTGATTTTTTTGTCTTTGTAGAGATCGGCGATCTTTTCGAGTAGACCGGCTTTATTAACACTATATGGGATTTCGCTAATAATAATCTGTTGTTTGCCTTTGGCAGTTTCTTCAACTGAGGCAACGCCGCGAACTACTACGCCACCACGACCAGTCGCAAAGGCAGTTCTAATGGAATCACGGCCATAGACTACTCCACCGGTTGGGAAATCAGGACCCTTGACGTGTTCCAGTAAATCGTCCAGCGTGGCGTCCGGTTTATCAATCAGAGTTACGGTAGCGTCAACAATTTCCGACAAGTTGTGTGGTGGAATATTAGTGGCCATACCGACGGCAATACCGACTTGTCCGTTAATTAACAGATTGGGTAGTTTGGCCGGCAAAACTTCTGGCTCTTGCTCACTCCCGTCGTAGTTATCGCGAAACGGCACGGTTTCTTTATCAATATCTTCAAGTAGCGCGCCGCCAGCTTTAGCCATACGAGCCTCGGTGTAACGTTGAGCAGCTGGCGGATCGCCATCCATCGAACCAAAGTTACCTTGCCCGTCGACTAACAAGTAACGGGTTGACCAGTCCTGGGCTAGTCGAACCATAGCATCATAAATCGCTACGTCGCCGTGCGGATGGTATTTACCCATGACATCGCCGGTTATCCTTGCGCTTTTAACGAACTTAGAGCCCGATTTCCAGCCGTTTTTATCCATGGAGTATAAAATACGTCGGTGTACTGGCTTGAGGCCGTCACGGACGTCTGGCAAGGCTCTAGCCACAATCACGCTCATCGAGTAGCGCAAGTAGCTATCTTCCATGACGTTCTCAACACTGCGTAGCTCCAGAGTTTTACTGTGGTCACTTTTAATTATCTGAGTGTCATCAATCAGACTGGTTGGACTAGCAATAATCTCACCCTCGGCCGGATCAATTGGATCAACAACCGGCTGGTCTTTAACTTCGTCAATGTCGTCAGCCATTTTAAACGTCCAGGTCCTTTACGAATTTGGCATGGGTTTGGATAAAGTTTTTGCGTAGCTCAACTTCACTGCCCATTAGCTTGTTGAATATCGCATCGGCTTTTTCGGCATCTTGTAATCTGACCTGTACTAGCACCCGGTTGGCCGGATTCATCGTCGTTTCCCACAGTTGAGTGGCATCCATCTCACCAAGACCTTTATAGCGCTGAATATCAGATAATCCAGCTTGTTTGCGGCGGTCATCATCGTTATTAACTTTGGTACCGCGGTCTTTGCGTTCGGACGTTAATTTATCAATAATTTGGTCACGCTCAGCATCGCTATAAGCGTACTGACGCTTGTTGGTACCGGATTTTAAGAGATACAGCGGTGGTTTAGCTAGGTATAAATAGCCACCGTCAATAACGGCGCGCATGTGACGAAAGAAGAAAGTTAGCAATAATGTACTGATGTGTGAACCATCGACGTCGGCATCAGTCATGATGATTATGCGATGATAACGCAGGCCAGTGATATCAAATTGCTCTTCAATGCCAACACCCAGAGCTTTGATTAAAGTAACTAACTCGTTGTTGGCCAGCATTTTGTCCAGACGAGCGCGTTCGACATTTAAGACCTTGCCGCGTAGAGGTAAAATAGCCTGGGTTTTACTGTCCCGGCCGTTCTTGGCTGAACCGCCAGCGCTGTCACCCTCAACGATGTAGAGTTCCGAATTACTTGGGTCACGGGATGAACAATCGGCTAGTTTACCCGGTAGACCAGAGCCTTCCAGCACGCCTTTGCGGATAATGTTGTCGCGAGCCGCGCGAGCAGCTTTACGAGCGCGAGCGGCCAGTAAACCTTTGCCAACAATTTTGCGGGCAATGCCGGGATGCTCTTCGAGATAATAATTTAGATACTCGTTCATCACTGTGTTTACGTAACCTTGGACTTCTGGGTTGCCAAGCTTGTTTTTAGTCTGACCTTCAAACTGCGGATCGGGCAACTTGACCAGAATTACGGCCGTTAAACCTTCACGAGTGTCTTCACCGGTCAAGTTCTCTTCTTTCTCTTTGATCAAGCCGTTTTTACGAGCGTAGTCGTTAATGACACGGGTTAACGATGTTCGGAAACCAGTCAAATGAGTACCGCCGTCCGGGTTATAGACATTATTCGCAAAAGCTTTGACGGTTTCGGTAAATGAGTCAGCGTATTGCAAGGCGATTTCCACACCGCTCTCTTCAACCATTTTATCGACATAGAACACGTCGTCATCAAAGACTTCCTTGCCCAAATTCAAATGCTTGACGTAGCTTTGGATACCACCCTCAAAGTAAAAACTGCAGCGTTTACCGGTGGCCTCTTCGTAAACAAAAGTTTGCAAGCCTTTGGTTAGGTAGGCTTGATGGCGCAAGTAGTCGACCACCCAGTCATAATTAAAATTCAGTTCTTCAAAAATTTCTGGATCCGGATAAAACGTAATGGTCGTGCCATGATCAGTGGCGGTGCCGGTTTTTTGGATAGTTTTGAGCGGTTTGCCGCGCTCGTACTCCTGGATATAAATGCCGCCGTCAAGGTGCACTTCAGCCTTTAATTTGGTTGATAATGCGTTAACCACACTAATACCTACACCGTGTAAACCGCCGGAGACTTTGTAAGCACCGCTGCCAAATTTACCGCCAGCGTGTAGCACAGTTAAGACAGTTTCTAGCCCGCTTTTGCCGGTTTTGGCCACTTTATCAACTGGAATACCACGACCGTCATCGCTAACTTTCACCCCGCCATCTTCTTGCAAAGTAATATGAACCTGGCTGGCAAAACCGGCAATCGCTTCATCAACACTGTTATCGGCAACTTCTTTGATTAGGTGGTGCAAGCCCTCCAGACCTGTGCCACCAATATACATACCAGGCCGCTTGCGGACCGGCTCCAATCCTTCCAGTACCTGGATGGACGAACTATCATAACCTTTTTCTTTTGCCACTTCTAACTAAAACCTTACACCTCGTTATTTTGCGCGTTAGTTATATTATAGCTGGTTTTACGGATTGAAACAACCTGTAAAGCTTGAATGAACACATGGTTTTATGGTTGAATAAGCAATAGCGTTTAGTAAACAAAATGTTCAAAAAATTACTCAGCCATCTACCCTTCAACCCAAGCCTGATTAACCAGTTGTCATTCTATGCCAAGCGGGTTCACCGTGAGGCCTTTGTGCGCAGTGTCGGCTTTGCGTTGATGATTTTAGCTATGCTGGTCCAATTATTTGCCGTGATTTCACCACCCCAGCCCAGTCTGGCCTATTCGTCAAATGATTTGATTGGCGGCGGCTTTGCTAACCAGGAGCAAGCTGTTGAACACTGTAATAATGACGATTTTGATTTCCATGATGTCCTTGGCCATTTTCGGATTAGCTGTGGCGATTTAGCCCGAGCTTCCACCAAAGAAATTAAAGCCGACGATTATGGCGGCAAACTTTATACCTATGGCCGCAAAGCTGTCGGCGATGAAGATCCACGCACTCACAAACACACCGACGAAGGTTCAATCGAGGTTAAGGGTGAAAATTATTATGGCCGCAAACTAACCAGTTGGGACCGCGACGACCACAAGAAATACAAGGCTCTGGTCGGTAAAACCGACGACGGCAAAGATTTCGTAGTGCTCTACAACTGCGGTGGCGTTAGCGTCCCTGAAAAACCCAAACCAACGCCACCGCCAGAGCCACCCAAGCCCCATAAACCACCAACCACCAAAGACCAAGATAAGTGTCCGTACTTGCCTGGTCTGCAAACCAAATCCGAAGATTGTAAGCCCTGTCCCCAGGCTCAGAATGATAATGATGACCTGGCTTGCTTGAGCTTTTCTAAAACGGCCGCCAACCTAACCAGCCGCATCGATAATGCCAGCGGCCTGACAGCTAAAGGCGGTGACGAAATAAAGTACACCTTACGTGTCCACAATAGCGGTAAGGTCAAAGTTACCAAGTATCTAATCGAGGAAAATTTGGGTGACGTTTTGGAATACGCAACGCTCAATAATACCGGTAGTGGTAGTCTGAACCAAAACAATTTGAGCTGGTCGAAAACCGATATCCAAGCCAGTCAAACCGTCAGCAAAACTTTCACGGTTAAGATTAAAAACCCAGTGCCGAGCACACCAGTCTCTAAATCTGACCCAAGTGCCTACGACCTAATTATGACTAACGTCTATGGCAATACCATCAACATCAAATTGCCGGCTAGCGCCGCCAAGGTCACTGAAGCAACAATGACTAGCTTGCCCGACACTGGTCCGGGCCCAGGCATATTTATCGTGTTTATTATTACCTCAATCATTGGCTATTTCTACTATCGAAGTCGTTTGATGGCCAAAGAACTGGACATAGTGAGAGAAGAATTTAACAGTAGCGGGGGCTATTAACATGAGTGAATATATGCCGGAGCGCCTGGAGCGCGAACCAAAACCAGCCGAAGCTGAGCACCACGAACACCAGCGAGCACACCATGAGCACAGTGGTAAAGTCGAGAGCCGACCGAACCTCGATAAATTACGACACCAAATTGCCCACGAAGCTCGAGGTTCTAAAGAAGTCAGCGTCGGCGAAAAAGAATCACCTGCTGACAACCAACCAATTACAGTTAATCGTGACTTGATAAATAGTTCCTACCACCGTAGCCTGAAGTCAGTTCAAGCTAAATTAACTGGTATTGACCGCTTGGCCAGCAAGGTTATCCATAAACCGACTGTCGAGCAAATTAGCAATGTCGGCGCCCAAACGGTGGCTAGACCATCAGGCATAATTGGTGGCGCCAGTGGTGCTCTAATTGGTTCACTAGCCCTGCTAATGATGGCCAAACATTACGGCCTAACCTACAACTACTTGATGATTTTTCTCTTTTATACTGGCGGTTTTGTAATCGGTTTACTAATTGAGATTATTTATCGGCTATTTCGACCTCGCCGACAAAATATTTAGAAACTAGCTATCAAATAACTGAACGTGGCCTTCTCGGTCAATCTTTATAGTGTCGTCCGGGTCAACGTGGCTATCGTCGCGGTGAGCAATTGGTTTGTGGAGCGGCTTGTCGGGCTCTTTATCGATGTCGGCTGGCTTCTGAGCGCCACCTAAACTAGCTTCTAGTTGATTAGCTAAAGCCGAAATTTCTTGGCTACTACCGGCTGTTGACGGTTGGGTTGTTGAAGCCTGAGTGGCTGGATTAGCAGCTGGGTTGAGACTTGGCATTGATAATGAAATCGGTGGATCTGAGGCAAATGGTGAAGTTGAGGTTCTGGACGCTGGTGCTTGAGCCGATAGATTTGGCGGTAGCGTTGCGGTGGCTGAAGCACTCGGTATGGCCGGTGCACCAGCCGCGGGACTATTAACAAATGGATTGGTTGGCCCACTTGTAGTATTGGTTGGACTGGCTGGATTCTGGCGACGTTTAGACAGCCACTCGTCGAGAAATGACGAACCACTCGCTGGCGGCCGTGGCGTAGCTGGCATACCACTGGCCGCGCCGGTTGGTGGTAAGCGATTTGGCCCACTTGGTGCCCCTGCACCATAGGGTCCGGCGACAGTCTGTGGTGTTCGGGGTTCCTCTTTGGTAGCTAAACGAGCAAAAATTTCCTTTTCGACTTGGGCTTTCGGTCGACCATATTTAGCAGCTGACAACTGCTTCAGGGCATCAGCTAGCTCTGGGTTTGGCGTACCAAGCGGCGGTAGGGTCGCCATACTAAACGGCTGAGTTGGCACCCCGCCAATCAAAGTTCTAGTAATCGTGTTGTAGTTTGGTACCCGTAATAAGTCTTCGCTGTCAAAGGTTGGCTGAAAGTAGCGCGACAGCGAATCAACGTCCTGTTGACCAACCCGGAAAGCCACAATTGTACCCATGTTACCGAAGACCGCATCGCGAATTTCTTCAGTTAACTGAGTCGTAAACTGGTTGGCCACAATTAAGTTTAGTCGGTATTTTCGAGCTTCGGACATGATGGTAGCAAAGCTATCTGTCGAGAAGTTCTGGAACTCGTCGACGTAGAGACAAAAGTCAACCCGCTCGGATTCCGGAATGGTCGAGCGACTCATGGCGGCAGCTTGGAATTTCATTACGAAAATCATACCCAATAACATCGAGTTCAACTCGCCGGTGCGGCCCTTGCTTAAGTTAACCAGCAGTATTTTCTTATTGTCCATAATTTCGCGCAGGTTGAACGAGCTCTTGGTCTGACCTATCACATTACGCATCATTTCGTTAGCCATAAAAGCACCGAATTTACTGACAAACCAACCCAGCACCTCACTCTTGTGATAGTCGCTGGTACTGGCCATTTCCTTGTTCCAGAAGTCCAACACCATCTGATCGGTGACATGAGCCAGCTTTTGCTTGGCGTATTTGTTATCTGTAAAGACTTTGGGTATGTCAATGAACGTGGCACCGTCTGGATCAGCCATGAGCGTTAATGCGGCCATTCTAAACCAGTGTTCATAGCGCGGACCAATAATGCCTTGATGCGTTGGGTCATACAGCTTATACAGCATGTTAATGGCTTCCTGAATCAAAAAGTCTTTCTGTTCCGGCGTGTGGAATTCAAACAAGTTCAGACCCATCGGATAGTCCATTTCACCAGGGCTAAAGTAAATTACATCCTCGGTGCGTTCTCGCGGCACCATCGCCAGTAAGCGGTCGACGGCATCACCGTGCGGATCGACAAAGGCAAAACCGTCACTATTAAGCATGTCCTGCAAGGCCAGATTCTCTAAGTAAGTTGACTTACCAGTACCAGTCTGGCCGACGACATACATGTGACGTTGTCGGTCGCCCAAGGCTAGCTTAATTGGTTTTTTAACACCTCTAAATAGGTTGTAGCCGAGTAGCAAACCCTCTTCTGAAATGTTACGCGGCCCATCGACTTGTTTGGAAGCTTGACGTTCCAACTGGCTGGTCGGAATATTGCTTTGATCTGGAAAATGAAACAGTGTGGCTAACTCCACCGAGTTAAGCACATTAGATGTGTCTTCTTGGGGGAAAAACCGCAGAATGTAGGCTGTGACGAAACGCTCAATATCTTTGGCGGCCGTAAACTTAAAGCCGTTTTTACCCGGCGAATCAAACAGCGCAAAGGTCGCTACCACGTTATTTAGGATGGCTTGGGCTTTAGTTGGCTCATCAGATGAGGCAATTACTCGAATTAGTGTTTCAAAGCCCGGATGGCGCGTCTTAGCGTCAATTGAATCAACAATATTTTGATCAAGTGAGGTCAGCTCTTTTTTATCACCACCTTTTTCTTCTGGTGGTTTCCATAACGCAAAAAACAGCTGGCTAAACCACCAAAAAGCATGCTGACTGGTGGTTTTTTTCTTAACACCAGTACGCTTATGCTTGGCTACTTCATGGGCCTGGGTTCGCCAATCACTAGTCGCTGGTCGAATCATAATTTGTATACCGGCGCCGTCATCTTTATCCAGGCTGGACAAGGCGTTCAAAACCGACTGCATCGAGTCACGTTTCAAATCTTGATAGGTGGCAATCGGATAAGCAAAACTCTCTTTTAGCGTCAGTTCACCGCCAACTGTGCCATTAATTTTACCGACCGGGCTGAAGATATTGTGCTCTGGCACCTCTTCCATTCTGGCCGCCGGATAAGAACTGACCACCGCTTGCTTGACGACTTCCACCAAGACTACCGGTACCGCAGCGTAAAAGTTGACCACGCCGTTAGTGCCAACAATTTCAAAGGCAACGTGACGCTGACCATAAAATTGACGCTTAAAACCCTTCTCGAAGGTGCTGGCGATGATGCCGTACAGGGTTTCAGCTTTAGAAATCGTTTCTTCAGCCACATCGCGAACATCACGTGTACCAATTTCCGTATCTTCGCTAGACGGTGGCAAATGGATTAATAATGGTACCATTTTCAGACCACGCTCGAAGTTCTTTTGCTGGCGGAAAACCGTCCGCACTTGGATAAACACAAAGGGCGCAGCAATTAAGGCTAAGCCAACGAAGGTTCCTAAGACTACAAAGATTACCAACATCTAATTACCCTTCCGCTGAATCGGTTGCGGTTTTAATATCCTTATTGAAACGCTTCTTAATGTATTCAGCTTTGTAGCGGCCAATTTCTTGATTCTGGACACGTGGATCAGCTTTGGTACTTTCAACGATTCGTTTAGCCCTTTCAACCCATTCTTTTTCGATTAAATCATTGTCGTCGGCCATAGTTGGCGTCGATGAAACGGGGGTGGTTGGAGCATTGGCTATCGGTGTCATTGGTGTATCAATGGGCGTTGAATCGGCTGTCAAATCAAATGGTGTAGCGATGTTTAACTGGTTAGTTGGTTGAGTAATTATCGGTTGAGTAATTGACGAACCGTGCTCAACAGACTTAGCACCACCCAGTTCCGATATAATGTCGTCAACATTAGCGCTTTCCACTTTATAAGGTACCGACTCACTCTGTGGTTCCGGCAAATTCAAAGCTTCGCCTGGTGAATTCAAACTGTCACTCATACTAAAACCAAGTATAGCAGAAGCAATTTCGCTTAAACAGAGGTAAATCTAAGTATTATTAAACCTTTTTACGACCTCTATAAATTACTAATTTAGCGTATAAAATCAGCCCGTGACAGGTAAAAAGTAGTGACTCCGATCAAGCTGCCGACAATCAAGACATCGCGAAAAGTTAATTGATGAATTGATTGAAAAACTAACAATAATACTGGCGCACTAGCGCCCGCTGCCGAAATTAACATCTTTTTGCGCCAACTAATTGGTTTTAGAATTAATCTAAGGCTCGTGTAACAGATGATAAATAGCAACATAAACGGCACAATTAATAGTGGTAATGGCAAATGATCAGGATTAGTAAACATAATAAACAGCGGTAAACTGAGGTAAATGAGTAAAATGTATAACTTTCGCCGGTGCTTTTCGAGGTTCATATCAAGCTTATGATAGCCAATTTCAATAAATTAAAATAGTACTGCGAGTCGAGCAGTACTACTGTTATTTAATTAATTAAGGAGCAAGGACAGTAAATCCGCTCAATAATTCAATAAATAGCGCTTACTGTCCATTGCTATGACTGACCGCTCGAATTGCCTTTAGGGCAAAGGGAGCGAAATTTTGTTTTGATTATGGATAACTTTTTGTTTTCATAATACGGTTTAAATTTACTCTTTTTTAGCGAGTTTGTCAATAATTTTCGATGTCTATTTATCTACAATACACCTATAGTTAAAAAATTTAAGATAAGCTCAAGCAATATTTTTTGTTGTAATTATTAAATGAACAAATTGTGTTTAATTAGTTATAGGCATTAACTAATACGAATACTGTGAACTATTTTAGACTTCCTAGCCTATTTATTGCTTTAAAAAACTGCATGTATAAATTTTCTATCCGCATTTTAAATGTATGAAATTCAGTTAAGTTTTGTTACTTGTAATAGATTTTGATTAATTGCTGGGTTGGCACTTCGACTTAACTATTACAATACAACTGCAACACAACTCAGGCTAAATAATTAGTTAATTTGGCCGTTAATTGGTTTTTGTGGGTTCTTAATCAACCTTTGCCAATTTAAACGCTCAAAGCGGCTGATTTTAGGCCGGGTCTAAACCATTGAGTTTTTAATTTATGCAAAGTCCAACCGGCACATGCTTTTTTATAAAAATAGGTTCATTAATTTCAAGCATTTTGTTAACTTTAGGGCTCTAAAACTATATCTTTGGGCCAAAGTTACAAGTGAAGTTATGCACAGGCCTAAATAATTTAAACATAGATGTATTGACAGCTAAAAATGTACTGTCTATTATAAGGATAAGCACTGAACAAAATAAGTGCTCAAAAACAAAAACGCATCTGTAACAACGGCTTCTCGCAAGCCGTTGTTCCACAAAAATAATTAAAACCAAGATCTCAAAAACTAAATAAAAACTCCGTCTGAAACAACCCGCACCAAATCAAAAGCGGGTTGTTTTAATTTATAAAGTCGTTCAATAGTTAATGGTTGTGCTTGCCGGATTTTTGTGGAGTATAATTTCGGCCATTATGAGCCAGACGGTCAAAAGCATCGTGGAGTATGGCAGCTCCGGTGTGGTGGTGGACGTTGAATGTCACTTGACCAATAGCCTGCCAATCGTGGTGATTGTTGGGCTTGGAACTAAGGCAGTTGATGAATCCAAAGAACGTGTCCGCAGTGCTTTTGCAAGTAGTGATCTGAGTCTACCCCGTAAACGCATAACTATTAACCTGGCGCCAGCTGATTTACCGAAGGATAGCTCCAGTTTCGACCTGGCGATTGCCACGGCTATACTAGTGGCCAGTGATCAGGTTAAAAATCTAGCTATTGATAAGTCAATAATTATTGGTGAGCTTGGCTTAGATGGTACTGTTCGCGGAGTTAGAGGTGTTATTGGCAAGATTTTGGCTGGCCGTGAGCTGGGCTTTAAGAGATTTTATGTGCCGTTAGCTAACTTAGCTCAGGCTATGTTAGTGCCAGAGGTAACAATCGTTGCGGTGCCCAGTCTGCGTGATTTATATCTTGACTTAACAGATACAGTAAAACTTAAACAGCGCGTTTCAGGCAATGTCAAAATCAATCATCACCAGCTACACGACAATGATTTCAGTGAAGTCGTTGGTCAAGGTATGGCCAAACGAGCCCTGGAGATTGCCGCGGCCGGCGGCCATAACATCTTGCTAAATGGTCCACCGGGCACTGGTAAGAGCATGCTAGCCAAGGCGCTGCCGTCGATATTACCGGAGTTATCTAATGAAGAAATCCTGGAAGTCACCCATCTGCACAGTCTTGGTTCGCGTAATTACGAGAAGATTATCACTGCTCGCCCGTTTCGCGCGCCGCACCACAGCGCGTCTAATGTTTCAATTGTAGGTGGCGGCAGTCATCCCAAACCTGGTGAAGTCAGTTTGAGCCATCACGGCGTGTTGTTCTTTGACGAGTTACCGGAGTTCACCAAACAGACGCTGGAAGCATTGAGACAGCCATTGGAAGACCGTTTTATTACAGTGGCCCGGGCTCAGGACAGTCTGACTTTTCCAGCCAGTTTCATCTTTGTGGCGACGGCTAACCCCTGTCCCTGCGGTTACTTTGGCACATCGAAGGCTTGCGTTTGCCTACCGACGCAAATTATCAAGTATCAGCATAAATTGTCTGGTCCGATTTTGGATAGGATTGATCTTTATGTGAATGTTGATGAGGTGGAGCACGCCAAATTGCTCGACAAAAACCAAGCAGAACCTAGTTCGAATATCAGACAGCGTGTGGTGGCCGCCAAACAGCGTCAGACAGCGCGTTATGATTCAAAGCTGAAGTCCAATGCCAATCTAACCAACCGGGATATCAAGAAATCCGTTAATTTGGCCGATAATGCCAAACAACTGCTCGATCAAGCGGCCGCCAAGCTGGATATTTCCGCTCGAAGCTACATTCGCGTAGTCAAAGTCGCCCGCACTATCGCTGATCTGGACAACAGCAACGAGATTAACACCAACCACATCACTGAAGCCCTGCAATACCGCCGCCCCATCACCACAATTATTTAATGTTCGTTATCGATTAAAAATTATTAAAAGTAACCAAACCATAAGTATTATTCCAAGAGTGGTAATAAAGATCGTAGTGAGCGGATTAAACTTATTGCCTTGTGACTTTTTTAAAGGTTTTGTACTGACTTTTATCTGAGCTAATGTAACCACAGAGCCCAAAAATAGAACGAAAAATAGCCATAAGATTGGCTCGCTAAAGGCTAATAGTAGCGTATAAAGTGCAAATATCGTTCTGGTAGTGACAAAATATACGTATGTCAGTTCTTGAAGTGTCTCTTTTAGAGTTTGTCGAATAAAAAGCGCTAGAATCACAGCGTCAGCAACAGCAAGAATTGAAATTATTGCTAAAAATGGCCCCCAAAAGTACGGAATAGCCAACAGATCGCCCAAAATATTTAAAGCGATAAACCCAATAGCAAGTTGTTTCTTATCCATTTGTTAATTAGTATAGCAATTCTTATGCTTGCATAAGTTGTGACATATACTTATATTTCAAGAACTAGATTATGAGCAATGCCGAATTACCATCTCCAAGAGTTTTATTATTTCACCCCAATGAAAGAACTTTAAATATGGCATACAAAGGTAGCCAATTAGCAGGATGGCAGTCTCTGCCATATGATGATCCTCGTCTAGCTTTTGAAGAGTTAGATGAAAATATAAACGCACTTGTTGCAGGCATGCCTAATTTGAGATCCATGGGCGAAAGAGCTGCAGTAGAGCCATTATTTTATAAATCTACTGAGTTGGATATTCCGCGAGCAATAGTGTCGTCATCTCGAGATGCAAATACATTTGTTCGCGACGGCTCACTTGACATAGTTATACCTACTTCATCAGTAAGGTCCGGTGTAACAAAATGGTTACTCGATTTAGCAGCTAATCAATAAATAATTATCATTGACCCCTGTTTACTTATCTGTTAAACTGCTTAGCAATCCGTTAAAAGAGTTAAGGAGTATTTTTTTATCAATAAGAGTACCCGTGTAAATGGGGCGATTCGAGCTAATAACCTGCGGGTTATTGACGAGGATGGGCAGCAATTGGGCGTATTATCCAGAAGCGATGCCCTGCGAATGGCTGAAGAACATGGACTCGATTTGGTAGAAATTTCACCAACTGCCGACCCGCCGGTGGCTAAAATCATCGACTGGGGCAAGTTTAATTATCAACGGACCAAGCAACTTCAAAAGAACAAACGCCACGCCAAAACCTTAGAGGTTAAGCAAATGCGGTTCGGTTTGAAGATTGGCGATCACGATATAGAAGTTAAGAATAATAAGATTCGTGGCTTCTTAGAGGATGGTCATAAAGTCAAAATTACGGTATTCTATCGGGGGCGCGAAATGGCCCATAGAGATCTAGGTTTTGTACTAGCCAATAGAATTATCGAGAGTTTCGGCGATAGCATCGCGGTTGATCAAGAACCCCAGCTGGCCGGCAAACAACTAATTTTTGTAATAAGGAGTAGCAGTAGTCATCATGCCCAAGCTAAAGACCCACAGCGGGACGAAGAAACGAGTCCGGATCACTAAGAACGGCAAGGTTTTGCATGGTCACGCTACAGCCAACCACTTTTTACAGAAGAAAAGTGCGGCTAGAAAGCGCCGCTTTGCGATAGATGGCCAAATTACTGGCAAGAGCGCCAAGAATATCAAGTTGAATTTAGGTAAATAATTATGAGAGTTAAAGGCGGAGTCGCGGCGCACCAGCGCCATCACAAAATTCGTAAAGCCACCAAGGGCTTTAGTCACGGTAACCGGGTTAGCGTACGCCGTGGTAAGCAAGCTGTTACCAAGTCCCTACAATACGCCTACCGCGATAGACGCAATAAAAAGCGTACTTTTCGCCAGCTTTGGAATATTCGTATTAACGCTGCCGCACGCCTGCACGGCACAACTTATTCTAAGTTAATCGCCAGCCTGAAAAAGGCTAATATTACTCTGGACCGTAAGATCTTGGCCGAGCTGGCCGTCAACGAACCGGCCGCTTTTGAAGCCGTCGTCAAAGCCACCAAGAAGTAAATAGTTCTTTTTAAAAGCCTGGACAATTCCGTACTCATGCTTGCGTTTTGAGCACTGAGGTTGTTTACTAAAAATATAAAGGAGACTCAATTATGCCAGAAGGAATGCGGGGCGATAGAAGACCATTTCAGCCAGTCATGGACGAGGAGGCCTTCGCAGATCGTACTAAAGAAGTATTAGAAAGCGTGATTGAGTCAAGGACACCTGCACTTGTCACAAGAGGCGGTAAGCTGGCCGCCATTATAGTGCCATACACCATGCAAGATGTAGCTGAGAATCTTCTGCTTGATCCCGAAGTTAGGCGATCACTTGAAGGAGCTGATCAAGCATTTCTCGAAGGACGTACCCGGCCATCTTCTGAAGCTCTAGCTGAAGATGATAAAGATCCATTTCATCGGTCGCTTGAAAATATCAGTGTGCGGCGAGAGAATCTTAGCCAACATCAACCTAGTGAAGTGCCACCGATACTCGAGACTTAAGTTACTGTGATCGAATTAGAAAACACCGCTCTTTCGGGCGGTGTTTTTCATATATTGCTGTGGGTTATCCGTAAGCCGGGTTCTGTTTTAGCTAACCATCTATCTAGACTAGCAATTGCTCACTAATTCAAGCGGGTTTAACGACGAACTCAGGCGGGAAACCTTTGATGAGCACATCTCCTTGCAGCGGACAGGGTTTACCTCTTCATCACGTCACCGTGACAAACTGTGGGCTCTTGCCCCACTCGTTTCACCCTTACCCAGCACCTTACAGGGCTTTACACTTGAGGCTAGTGCAAGGAAGAAGTGAAGCGCGCATCGAGATGTATGAATAATACTTCGAGGAGCACTACAGCTTCTGACGAAGCAATAGTCCAAGAGCACGAGCGGAGTTTGAGCTCTGCTCAAAGCAGGCTCGTGCGATGTATAGAACTGAAAGGTACTGGGCGGTTTCGTTTCTGTGGCACTTTCCCTAAGATTACTCTCGGTTGCCGTTAGCAACTGTCTCTCCCTACGCTGCCCGGACTTTCCTCCGACTCATTGCTGAGCCGGCGGTTAGCCGATAACCTAGCTCACATATTATACCATTAAAAAGCGTTAGCGGCTATCGATTGGTTCAGCGTCGAGCACTTCATTAACCATCGCATCAGCCAATTTATTCAGTTCGCGCGGCACGTGCGTAAAAGTTACCTTTTCAAAATTCTTAAGGAATTCCGTAATTTCACGATGTACCGGCACAATATCGGTATGTCTAACCTTGTAGGCACCAGTCATTTGTTTAACGACTAGCTGGCTATCCATGTAGACATCAACCTGTTTGGCATGCCTTTTGGCAGCTTCTTCTAAACCGATTTTAAGAGCATTGTACTCGGCTTGATTGTTAGTAGTGATGCCGAGATAAATGCCACCTTCGTTGATAATTGTGCCATTCACGTCCATTAGCACGAAGCCGCTGGCCGAGGGGCCAGGATTGCCACGCGACCCGCCATCGGCGTAGAGTTTAACCTTGTCGTTAATTGGTTTGAATGTCTCCGCGCCATATGGAACCGAATATGGTTTAACTGGCTTAAAGGTAAAGCGGACAATTTTTACAGTGGTGTCACTATTAATTCTTGGCCCATGGTAGCTGGATAGCGTTTTCATCATGTCTTCTTTGGAGGAGTAACCTTCGTGTCCAATCAAGTCAGCTTCAGTGATGTCGCCTAGTCGCTTCGCAATAATTTCATTAACTTTGGCTAGGCCAATCACCTGCCAACTAGATGGATCTTTACGCATTACTTTGTCGATAATCTCGATTTCGTCGTTAACGCCTAGATTTTTCTCATCGTTAATTCTGATTGAGGCTGTCTTTTGGCCAGCCAAGACTTTTTGAGCTAGTTCGTGCCTGAATCTAAAGGCTTTCATTGTTTTATCCTGTCGATAGCTTCGGCCATTTGCCTGTCTTCGTCTGTAATTTGGTCGCCGGCTTCGTGGCTGCTCAGCCAAATCTCGACTTTATTGTAAGTATTTTGCCAAGTGGGGTGGTGATTGTGTTCCTCTGCTATGTCGGCGACTTTAGTCATAAAAGCAAAAGCCTCTTTGAAATCCTTGAAGGTAAACTCTTGATGCAAACCTTTTTTTGTTTCCTGCCACATGACTCTTATCTTAGCATGGTCTAGGCCACAGGAGTTTCACTAATAAGTTTAATTTTTTCAGGATCAAAAATTAGAAACGTATCGTGTTTGCCAATATCATCACCTTCGCCACCTTCTGGTGTTTTTAAGCCATCGTAGCCAAGACCTCTTAAATAATTGGTAAATGAAGCACTGTGCGAGAAAATCGCCTCTTTAACCCTGCCAACTTGTATACCCTTGCCTATAGATTCCAATGACTTATCGATACTAGCGGCCCTGAAAAACGGTGTATCTTCTGGAAGTGATTCCTTCTTTTTTTGTAAGACTGTGCCAAAATCTTCCATAACTGCTTGTAATTTTTCTGGATTTGATAGATTAACCAACTTAAGATTATTAACTTCCGCTTTAGCTACGACCGGGTGAGAGCCATGCAAACTTTGGCCTCGGCGTTTGGCATATTCCGCTGCTTGTGAAGAGTTATCAACAAAATAAACACCCTCGCCTACAGTAGTTTCTTGTGCATGTGAAAATTCATTTAAACCGCTTGTAGCCGATCCCCGATATAAAATTTTATGATCAATAAGTAATTCGGGCGGTTCTAAATTTTCCGGCTGGCTTTCTATTGCTGTTCTATCTAAAGTTTCTGGCATGTTTTGTTTTAACTTTATAAAAATATATTAGCATATTATCTCTTAAATTGCAATACTGTGATCAGAACCAAATATTAGATTATTTATACAGTTCCTGTTTCTTTGACGGGTTCAGTGGCGTGTTTGGCTAGCTCGACCATGTTCTGACGACGATGGATATTGCGTAATTTTTGACGAATTTCTTCCGATGTATAGTTAGTGGTTTTCTCCAAATTTCTTGAAAAATCAGCGAACCCGCCTGCCGCAACCGAAACTCCTCCTATTGCTAATAGAGCCCAGCCATAAGATCGTTCACCAATTGCCTCAATACCTCCGATTACTGCCGCACCTGCGCCAGCACCGCCAAAGAAAACCTCAGTTACCATACCTGCAGCCCGTTTCCTTAATTTTTGTCTAATATTTTCGACCTCTCGATCTTCTTCCTCTTTAAGCGCTACTTCTACAGATAGAACAGTGTTCCTTAAAGTTTGTTCAGTTGGTAGTTGACGGCTAGCTTCAAGTGCGGCATCTAATGCTTCAGGGCTGTCGGCTTTAAACGGTACTTCAATAGTAGCTACCGGTAATTTATTTCCAGCCCTTTTATATTCTTCATCAGCCATCAAGAGAACACGGTTAAACGTCACTGCGGGATTTGCTACATCAACTGAATGGTTCTGTACTCGATCATGTATCTCAAAGTCAAAACCGGCTACTACGCCACTGACATTAACACCCTCATATATTGGCATTTTGGTTCTCCTAATTAATCAGAGCTTATTATTCTACAGAAATTGTAATAAATAAATTGCTTGTGGTTATGGTCAGGGTGAGAGGACTTGAACCTCCGGTCTCCGGACCCCCAGCCCGGCGCTTTACCAACTAAGCTACACCCTGCTGTCACACATTCTACCAGATAAAAAGACCGAGTTGCCTCGGTCCTTTTTTGCGAGCTGATCAGGTCAACATGACAACCTGGTTTAATAATCCCAGGTGGGTGTCCGCACGGAGCAGCCACGGCCACTCGCGAATATTGAACTCCCGAATGATAAGTAATCAGATTATCATTATTGTTGACCTGTAGGAGTTACCTCCGAGATCAGCTGATTTAATTATATCCGCGACAAGACGTTGAGTAAAGATTGGTTTATGTTAATCAAGATGTCGAAAAAGCCAGGAAAGCCCAAAACTAGAGCGAAGATAATAAAAATTCCGAATTGTTCTAACTTAGCCATAATCTCCTGAAGTGCCTCTGGTGCAAAAGCGTACAGCAGTCGTGAGCCATCGAGCGGCGGAATTGGAATCATATTAAAGACAAATAAGGCAACGTTGATTTGAGTAAAATCAATCAAGAAGGTTGGCAAAATCACGCCGTTACTAAATTTCAGTAAAAGCGCGCCGATAATCGCCATGGCTAAGTTGCTTAAGGGTCCGGCAATACCGACTAACGCAGCGCCAAATTCATCAAATTTAACGCGGTTCGGGTTAAATGGTACGGGTTTCGCCGCTAAGAGTGGGACATGAAACAAAACAAGAGTTATAACCGGCAAAAGTAAAGTCGTAAACGGATCAATGTGACGCAGTGGATTAAGACTGATCCGTCCTTCCCGTTCAGCTGTGTCATCGCCTAGCCAATGGGCAGTAAAGGCGTGCATTGCTTCATGGACCGTCATGGCTATCAAAATGGCCGGAATAATATAAATTAAGTCGGATGTCTGAAAATTCATACTTGTTTAGTATAGCAAACCTAGAGGTTGACCATTAGGGTAAAAACAGATACAATACGCACTTATGCAAAAGTGTGATCTTACCGGCAAAGGCAAACAATTCGGCTCCAACGTGAGCTTCTCTCAAAGGCACACTAATAAAGTCTTTAAACCCAATTTGCAGATGAAAACTGTTGTCGTTGACGGCAAACGAGTTCAGATGAAATTGAGCACCCAAGCTATCAGGACATTGAAAAAGAAGGGTTTGTTAGGTAATAACGCCCCTGAAAAAGTAGTGGTTACTGTCGCTCCAGCACAATCAGCTGAGTAGTTTCCCCTAGTTCGCCAGCTCTAATCTTTAATTTTGGTACGGTTTCTTTAGGCTCCATAGCTAAACCTTTTAGAGCTTCTTCCAAGGGTTGCTGAGGTACTTCATATTTCAGGGCTTTATCTTCGTAATGGGTTGGGATGATTAGTTTGGGCTCAATCTTTTTAATCAGCTTTAACGCGCCAATACTGTCTAGCGTGTAGCCATTGCCGCCAACCGGGATAATCAGAACGTCGACTGTACCAAGAGCTTCTAGTTGTTCATCATTTAGTTCAGGATATACATGGCCGACCACCACAGTTTTGACCTCGTCAGCAATGACTTTGAACATGGTGGCTGATTTTTTGCCAGCTTCATCCACATGTGAACGAGCAGCTACGCCTTGAATTGAAGTGTTGGACACCTCGTATTCGCCTGGCATATCAATAATTATCTTGGGCTCGGCTTTGCCCGTCGAATCCTGTGGTATCGTCATCAGTACTATGTCACCAGATTTAGTAACGGATTTCTGACCTAGTTTGGCTAGGTTATCATCAACAATAATAGACGCTTTTTTAGTGCTCAAGCGGACACAGTTTGCCCCATAATACTGAATTTCCATGAAGTTTTACTCCTCTTCCTTTGATTTTTTATTATCTGGTTTAGGCGTCAGTAGAAACTGCTTGTCGACCAAGATCTGCATTTTAGAATTCAAAACATTTGATAAAAACCGATCGTTGACCTGTTTGCGATACTTGTATTCACCCAGCGGCATCGAGGTATAACGGATTTCCTTGCCTTCTTTGGCTTCTAAGTCACTAACGTAGTTGCTCAACTTGGTTTGGTTAATGTCGCCGACAACCAAGAAGTCAATACCACCAGTTTCATCACGCGTAAATTGACCGGTGTAAATGGCCAGTTCAACGTGGCCGAGCGAATTAATTTCGGTGTTCTCGGCGGGTACGGCAGCTTTAGCAGCTTTGGCGGTTGGTTTGACGCCTTTACCAAAAATTATCGATAACTCAGAATAGTATTCATATTTTTGATCGACTTCATAATATAGGCGGTTGTTGTTGGTATCAGATGAAATAATTCCAATGCTCAGCAAATTAGCCAGTTCACGACGAACTGAGTTGATCTGCTCGTCAATCTTACGGGTAATTTCGCGCACGTAAAAAGACCGGTTGGGGTTGCTATAAAACAACTGCAACAGCTTAACTCGAGTCTTACTCCCAAAAAGTTGCTCAATCACTTTGCTATTGTATCAGAAATTAAGCCGAACCAAACCTATTTGTTCAAAAACGTTGTTACATCAGCTACAATTTGACTAGTGTTCGAGTACCAATGAATATATTTATTGCGCCTGAACCAGGTTCGCTGTTTCTTAGCTAGCTGCATTGAACCACGAATGATACGCTCACGGGTTAATGCTAATGTTTGGGTACCATTAAAGTAGTTTTGCCACTCACGGTAGCCAATGCCTTTCATTGGTTCAATCTGCCAGCCATATTTTTGGCTAAGAGTCCGAACTTCATGCTCTAGGCTCTGCTCTAGCATCTGGTCTACTCGCTTAGTAATTCTAGTTTCCAGTTCTTCTTTTGGTGTGCTGATGCCGATTATTAAGGTGTTGGGTCGTAAATCCTGCTTGGTTGGCCGTTGGCCGTTTGATTCTAGCAAACGAATAAGTCGACGTTTGTTGCGTACATCAATGCCTTCAGTCGATATAGAGGCTGCTTCAACCAGTTTTTTAACTTCTTGCAATGGCAGCTGGTCTAGTTCTTGGCGGCGATTTTGCGGTCCAGCTGGTAAAAAGCCATAGTTAAAAATCACGCTGTCTATATATAATCCTGTGCCACCCACTAGAATCGGCAGTTTACCTCTGACTAAAATGTCATTGATTGTCTGATCAGCTTGTCTTTTGAACTCGGCGGCACTAAAACCTTTGAGTGGATTAGCAATGTCGAGTAAATGATGCGGCACTTCTTGCTGTTCAATGTTGGTAGGTTTGGCCGTACCTATATCAAAACCTTTATAAACCGTCCACGAATCAGCCGAAATTATTTCGCCATTCAACTTCTTAGCCAAATTAAGTGCCAAGGCGCTCTTACCCGAGGCGGTTTCACCAACAATAACTAGAAGTGGACTAGGCACTTTCAGCAACAGGTAATTTGTCTACAATCTGATTAAAGGTCTGCTCTAGGTCGACTGCGTCGACAAAAAATACATCAGCTTCTATGTGATCTCTCGTCCGATCGTAAAGTTCAAAGGCAGCGCTATTAACTACTGATTCTTTTATGGATCTTTCTACTTCTGGTGAAATAATGCGATGTTCACCGTCAAGTTCATCAAGAAGGCTTTGGGCTCGAACTACATCGACAAGTAAATCAATTTTCCGACCAGCTTCTATAAAACGCTCAGTCGAAGTTTTTTCCACCTCAGTGCCAGATACTAAATTTCGTTCCATATTATCTCCTTGTTAGTATTAAACTACATTTTTAGCTTTTTGGCAACCATAACAAGTGTCCGACGTCGACTTTATAATCTTGGTTTACTTTAACACCTTCGGCTTCGAGCATAATACGATGGCCTTCGACTCCGCCTGGGAAACCAGTAGCTAGGGCGCCATCTTTATGGACAACGCGTTGCCAGGGCAAAGTCTGGTCGCTCCAGTGAGCAATCCCACCGACCACCAGAGCTGATCTGGGACTGCCACAGAGCGCAGCCAATTGGCCGTAAGTCATCACCCGCCCCTCGGGAATCTGAGCTACCACCGCCAATACACGATCGCGAAAATCTCCATTTACTCTTTGCATAAGCCTAAAATGAACTCTTGTGGACGCGGCCTTTTGCTTCGTGGACAACTGATTGCAAGAATTCTTTGATACCTACTGACTGATGCTTGTCGGTGACGACCATATCGCTGCGGACACGTGGCGTAACTTTGCCAGATTTGATTTCTTTATCACCAATCACTAAGGTATACGGCACTTTCATAAGTTCAGCAGTACGGATTTTCTTACCAACTGATTCATTGGAATTATCGACATCGACTCTAAGGCCTAGATCACGAGCATCTTCAGCAATATTTTCGGCAAATTCGACAGTCACCTTTTCTTGATTGAGCGAGGCAATTCTAATCTGTTCTGGGGCTAACCAAACTGGGAATCTACCAGCAGTGTGTTCGATATAAACACTTAAGAAACGCTCTATCGAACCGAGTAAGGCGCAGTGAATCATGACTGGTTGGCTTTTATTGCCGTTTTCGCCGACATATTCGAGTCCAAACCGCTCAGGTTGGACAAAATCAAGTTGAACAGTGGCCACCTGGTGTTCTCGGGCGATGGCATCGGTGGCCATGAAGTCGATTTTGGGGCCGTAGAACGCGGCTTCGCCCTCTTCTTCGTAATATTCGAGCTTACTCGATACAACGGCGTTCTTAAGCTGTTTCTGAGCGCTTTGCCAAAGTTTTTCCGAGCCAAGATAGGCATCACTTGAATCGCGATAAGAAAGCCGCACTCGAAGCTTCATATCGATGGTGTCATATAGCTCTTGTGCTGACACCAATAAATTATCAATTTCGACTTCGATCTGATCGTCACGGCAAAAAACATGGCTGTCATCTTGAGTGATCGAGCGTACCCGACTCAGTCCGCCGAGTTCACCACTTTTTTCATCACGATAAACAGTGGTGGTTTCCATGTAGCGTATTGGCAAGTCCCGGTAACTACGGCTATGGGCGGCGTATAAACGCGTGTGGTGCGGACAGTTCATTGGTTTCATGACCAGCTGGTCACTAGTTTCCTGGCTTTTGACCAAAAATAGTTCGTCGCCGAATTTAGCCCAGTGGCCAGAGGCTTCGTACAAATCTTTCTTAGTGATATGTGGCACCCAAACCTTTTCAAAACCGTTACGACGACGTAATTCTTCAGAGAAAACAGCCAATTGATCGCGCAAAATTGTGCCCCGCGGCGTAAACATTGGCAATCCGGAGCCGACCATGTCCGAAAAGATAAATAAATCTAGCTCCTGGCCGAGTTTGCGGTGATCACGTTTTTTCGATTCTTCTAGCATTTCAAGGTGTTTATTTAGTTCAGCCTCGGTTTCGAAACCCAAACCATAAATGCGTTGCATTTGAGCATTTTTCTCATTTCCACGCCAATAAGCGCCGCTAACTCGCATCAGCTTGAAGACGCCAGCTTTGCTGGTGCTCGAGACGTGCGGACCACGACAGAGATCGTTAAAGTCGCCGTTCTTATAAAACGATACCTTGTCGACCTTACTGGCCCTCCCAGCGTCTAGGCCGAGTTCAGCAGCATCTAAATCCTTCGCCACAGTTGTTCCGGAGCGTTTTAAGTCGTTCAGCAGTTCTAATTTATATGGTTGGTTGGTTTTTTTAGCCCAATCAATGGCTTCGTCAATCGGTAGCTCAAATTTTTCAAATTTTTGGTCGGCCTTGATTACCTTACTCATTTCCTTTTCCAAGGTCGCAAAATCTTCCTCTGAGATTTTGGCCTTGTCAAGATCAATATCATAGTAAAAACCGTCATTAACCACTGGGCCAACGCCAAACTTAGCATCTGGCCAGAGGTGTTGAACCGCCGTTGCCAGAATGTGCGCCAAACTGTGACGAAGCGCTTCTAAATTATCAGTCTTGTCGGCCATAGAACTCCATTTCATACATCATATCACCCCTGTCGGTTCGACCCAAACTAATTATGGCAGTCGGCACAAAAAAACGGCGTTCAAATGTTCTCGCAACCACATTTGAACGCACGTTTTCGGTGAGGTTAAAACACTTAGCAAAACTTCGCCTAAGAGAGACTATACCAATACTAGTATTATCATGCTAGTACTTTTGTATTGTTATTATTACCATAAGCATGTGGACAAGTTCCCTTACCTTTAACTCATCTATGATAATCGGTCGTTAAGATTAGTGGGTAATCTATCGACATTTGTGCTAATTACAGATAACGACGATACTTCATCAACCCAGTCGATCACAGCTGCCAAAACGCATTGTAATCGACTGTAGCGATAGGTTTTTGCCCGCTTAACTAGTTCTGTTAATTCCTGGGTTTCAGCTTCATTAATTTGTCCGATACCCTGATGACGTTCGTCCAACCTTGCCTTGTCCCATTTAGACCTTGTAGCATTTACTTCATCTCTAAGGCTGATATTTACGTCAATTTCTTCCTGGCCGCCACCCATTCGTAATCGATGATGAGTACCGTTACCAGTCGCATTAAATTTTTGAATACTTAAGCGGTCATTGTCATCATATATATAGTAGTGCGTTTGGGTATTAATACCTTCGAACGATGGATTATCTGGTTCAGTGTCTTCTATTACGGCCATCTCTGAAGTTGCGTAGTTGTCGGCCGGAAAGCGTCTTAATATCAGGTGATGGAGATTACCGTGTTCATCTAATGACCTCAGTGGACCACTAACGCTATCCGAAAAAGATACCGGGTGGCGTCTAATTTGATCATTCATATGTTCAAAGAGGTTAACTACCGCTGGCGGTTTAACTACTTCAAATACTGGTTGAGACTCTGGACTTGTCATCTATATTTAAGTTCAATCTGGTGGGCGATACAGGATTCGAACCTGTCACCTCTACAACGTCAATGTAGCGCTCTAGCCAAATGAGCTAATCGCCCTCACCATGTTGATTAAATTACAGTCAGCCATTATAGACTTTTAACCTTCGGTCGGCAAACATAAAAGCCTAAAAATTGAAAATGCTTAAGGTGTTATGAGTATTGACCTGAGTGCCCTTTTATGTTAGCATAACCGAGTTAAACGGGAGGCACTCATAATACATGAGTACCACAAGCGGCTCGTTGGAGGGCTTTAAACTCTTCTATGAAGAGATTGGCACTGCAACGAAGTCATTGAGTCGTTTACGACGCGCCCGTGTTTTGACGGCTACCAAGTAGCATAATTACACAGGTGAAGAAGCTCCAAGCCACATAAGTCTTGGGGCTTTTTACATTTCTTGACTAGTTTTCCCTGGCTTGTCCACTTGGTTTTTCATAAGCGTTATGACAATATGTTGTCATGGTATGCGTATATTGTGGCAGTAAAACTGCAGTTTCAAATTCACGCTCCCGTCAAAACGGTCTGCAAGTCTGGCGCCGCCGAGTTTGTACCGATTGCAAAGCAGTTTTTACGACTTTAGAAAGGGTTGATCAAGAGTTAGCTATGATGGTTAAAAGCGCTGCTGATTTTCAGCCTTTTTCGCGCGATAATTTATTCTTAAGCATCTACGACAGCCTAAAACACCGAAAAACCGCTCTAGGCGACGCTACGGCCTTAACAGATACAACTTGGACTAAGTTGGTGCCGGTTTTTGTAGAAGGTTCGATTGAACGTCAAGATATTGTCGACATTGTCAGTTCGACGCTAGAACGTTTCGACCACGCTGCCGCCACCCATTATCAAGCTTTCCACCCTTAGCATTTATTAATACGGCTAAGTAGTTTATTATGTTAACTCCTATGGCTGGTGAAATGTTTGATAATGATTTGTTCTTTGAGACGTTTAATCCTAACTTTGAGCGTTTAGCTAGAGATAGCTGTGAACGCGGCGATGAATGTGATTTAGACGGTGTTAGCGTAACCGATTTGACGGAAAGTGCAGATCAGACAGTTATAAGTATTATGGGTTGCCTATTATGTAGGTCTGGTTGTCCATTTACTAATGGTGGTGTAGATATTTTGAACAGCTTAACAATTCAAGTTACTGCCAATCAAATGGATATTGATATTTCGTTTGAAGTTGACTAAATGATAGTTCGTTTGTCTTCGGTGATGACGGCTTTGTCAGTAACATCGAACTTACCTAAGTAACGGCCAAACATCAGCCGGGTTTGCGAAGTTAGAGCCGAAAATGAACTGTAAACAATAGTCGTAACCGGTAGATAAACCCATTGGAGCAGCATAAATAAATTGCGTCGCTTGGTGTAGCGCGCTGGTTTGGGCGGCAAAGTTTTCAGGCTGAACAGCATCGTCACGAAAATACCGACGAGGGCTAAAGTCTGAACGTTACGGGCAATAATTGGTAGTTGGTTAGCGGCGAAGTCTTTGGAGTTAAATAACAGTGGTATCCAGGCTGCAAACAGCAAGATTAATGGTGCGGTAGCCCAGCTGACATGACCTTCAACCAAGCGACAAAACTTCATAAAGGAATCCCAGCGACTAGCCTTACTCTTCCGGAAAAAGCCCATTTCAGCGACATAAGCAATATCCGAAGCCCCCCACGCCCAGCGTCGGAGCTGGATAAACTGCGCGACAAGCGTACGACGAAGGTTATTGGATAACACGGCATCCTGATAAATGGGTAGAAAGATTGGGAAAACGTTATGACGACCGTAGCGGAAATAGGTCCGCCAATATTGGTGACCATCTTCGACAATGGTGCGGACACTCCAAAAGTCGGTATCAATTAAGGTTTGCATGTTCTGAGCGTGGGCCGAGAAGTTTCGCAGAGTATGCGTGCGAAGGCCCTGCACCACCATCCAGAAGGAGTTACCGGTGGCAATCACTCGCATCGGCGCTGGCGCATCCCAAATATTATTGGTAAACATCGGGATCGGTTGAAGCGAGACAGTCAACGGATCGATAACCACCGAATATAAATAGGCCGCAGCGGCTAAGTATTTGGGATGCGGCCGGTTGTCGGCATCCAGCGTTGTGACCACCACGTTAAAGGGTTCAATTTGTTCTTTAGCCAGATACTTCTTTAATTCCCGGCCGGCATAGGTGATGTTACCACCCTTGCCAATCACTTCGCCGGGTATGTCCTGAGGATGCTCAACCGCAAAAGCGTGACGGAAATGCTTTTCATAATCTTTAATTAATTGCTTGGCTTGGGCAGCGACAGCTGGACCGCCACGTTGTTCGTAGGCCAAAACCAAGATGACCTTTTCCATGTCGAAGTCTGAATCAAGGACGGCTTTGAAGGTTGGCTCAAGAATTTCACGGGTCTCGTTATAAGTAGCAATAATCACGGCGTGAATAATATCAGCGGCTTTAATCGGTGTTGGCGAGTTAATCAACCGGTCAATATTTTCCGAATGCCACGATGGAATAGACTGATTATATTGGCTCATTTTGAGAGTTTTTAGATCATCAAATAACTGCTGCCACGGTAATTTTTGGTGTTGCTGTAGAGTGCGGTAACCTTGAATGGCGCGAGTGTTGAGACCCAATGCTTTAGCAAACCATAGCATCATGTAAGCCAGAATAAAGATGATGGTAATGCGGGCGTCAATAATGCTTAGCAAGAATGGCAAAGCCAAAATACCCCAGCTTAAAGCCCCAGGTAAAATTTCAAAAAACCGATAGCGCTTGCCGCGGTCTTTCGGATAAGGAATCTCGAGATTTTGCATATTTTTAATTAGCTATGGTTGAACAGTAGCACATTGCTAACCACCACTACCAGCAGCAGCAATAGAAGTGTTAATGACAAAATAACTATCGAGAAGTGGCGCTTGATATGGTAAACCCGGATGCTGAGAATATTATTAAAAACCAATGTGAACACCGCGAATAGCATGAATTCGATAAAGGTTGATGCGTTGCCGACTTTTGGAGCGCTCAGGCCGAGGTTGGCCCGGTATTGAACGATATAACTGGCTGAGGAAGCACTGCCACTTAAGTTTAGAGCAATTAAGCCGCAGCCCAACAAAGTCAAAAATACATTTATGCTAACCAGTAGCAATATCAATCGATCTCGAAAATAGTTCTTAGGAATAGTCATTGTTCGATAATAGCTTATAGCTTTTGACGTTTCGTCGCTAGTTTTTATTCTACATCGTGTTTTGCCGGCTCAGCAACGACAGAATTAGAGGACAGTGTCCAGATGTAAATTAGCTTTGACTTGGTCGGCGACATCGGTGCCCACCTGAAAGCCGATTTTGTTATCAATTTCGAAGTGAATACCGGCTTTAATACGTGAGTTGCGAGCTTCTAAGGCCATCGCTTCCCACTGCTCAGCATGTTTCGGTACCATTACGCTCAAAACATCCGCTGCTGCCTTGGAAATAGTTGAATGACCAGATACATAACCTGGGAAATTAGGGTCTTTCATAGCTGTCTTGACGTTAGCGGTACGCATATCCGGACGAGCCGTCCAGTAGGTGTACTTGACCTTCCAACATTCCATGAAAGCGTCACTGATAGTCTGGGCTAATATTTTCTGTAATTTGGCGTAGTCTTGGTCGGCCGTTAGCTGATCGGCTGGTAATTCAGTCTTAATTGTTCGATAGAGTTGATTTTGCCATATGCCAGCCGGCGTTTCGCTACCAGGTGTACCCCCCCAGAAATTGATGATATTGACGTCGTTGCCATTACGCTCGCCTGATACTTGCTTAACATTAGCGATCTCCGCCAAATCCTGAGCACTGCCAAACGTTGGTGGTGGTGGTACGCTTATCGACTTATTAACTACCCAACGCTGCCAATCACCGGCTCTAGGAGTAAGCGGCGGTAAACCGACCTTGCTAACCCATTTGCCCGGACCTTTGGGTATAACGCCGTTCCATTTAAGATCATGGTGATCGCTGTGGTAGCGGCTAGCATAACCATCGGCAATCGATACGACGTTGACGGATAGCTGCGAACCTAGGGCACCCAAATTGTTGGACGTCGCCAAGCCATTAACTTTTTGATTGATGAAGGCTTGTTTGTCTGGATATATTACTACCAACATATGCCCTGCTGCCGCCAAGGCATCAGCTTGATTAGCGGCTGTTAAAGAGTCGAAATAAACGCTACTGACGTAAGCATAGTCCAGCGCGGCTTTGGTTGGTGGCGGTTTCTTTTCTTTAATTATCGTCTGTTGGAGCTGCATTATTTGGTAGCTCAGTGGTTCGGTTGCTACTTGGTTGGTCGATTTTGTCTTGGCAACATCATTAGTGCGTGATAAGTAAATAGCTAAGCCAAAACTACCAATAAATACCGCCAGTACGACAAATATAAATTTGTATTTTTTAATAAAGGACACCTAGAATACCCCGAGATTTACATAACTGGAGTTCGTTAGTATGTGCCCCGTAACCATGGTGTAGACTTGTTTTTTGTCAGTGTCAAAAATTGCTGGGGTCATGTAAGTATCGTATTTGTAGTCACCTGTCGCACCCTCACCAAAGCGTTGTTCAACATTAAGAAACTTCAACTGCTGGTAAGTACCCAGTTCAACGGCCGTAAACATAGTTTTATAGGGTGTATCCTTGTCGGGTTTTTGTTTGGTAACTAAGTCGCTCAGAGTTTGACGCAAGGATGGATCGAGTTGGAGTTCAAGAGTGCTGTCAGTGACGCTGTCATTTCCGTCATAGTTGTAGTCAGGTGGTGTCGTCGGCGTTAACTTAATAGAGTTATCGGCCAGCTTGCCATCGTAAGATGGTCCTTCAACACCATTGATGTAAGGAGCACTAACCTGAAAACTAACACCACTGGCTTCGTTGTAGGCTCGAACGTAATAATTAGTTAGATCGTCTGGTACGTTGAATGGCAGTGAATAATCGGTGTAATCAAAAGTTTCCGGATCAATAACCCGGCGGATGATATAACTATGATCTTTACCTTTAATATGGCCCGGTAATGAACCGTCGTCGACAATATATGGATGGTCCTCAATTGGATCGATGTAGAAGACTAATTTGTCATTTTCATTAGCAGCGAGCAAGATTTGTTCTTTATTACCTTGGGTTGGTGTGAAGTTACTACCGCCAATGTAATGGTATTCGGCAGTTTGCATGTTGAACAAGATATAGCTGTTATATTTGTCGGTGTCCTTAGTCTTACCGTCGTCGATAAAGATGTATTTATCACCAAGTAGAAAAGTTGGCTTGGATGAACAAGCGCCTGGTGCCCACATCGGGTCATCAGCAATGGCTTGCAGTGACCAGCCAGGTTCGAGTTGATTGGCGGTTGGTATGTTACCGCCGCCCAGAAAAGCTAGCACAAAATGGCCGCCACTTTGGTCGTTGGCAGCAATCACCAACTTGGCTGAATCACCTTCAGTAATTTTGGACTTGGTCAAAGTTTCGTACTTATAACTGCCGGTGCCGATTTGCTTGCCGACTAGATCAGGTTTAATTTCACGTTTTTTGGCATTAGTAATGTCGATTTTAGGTTTAACAATCTCTTTGAGTGTCGTTGGCTGCGAAACCTTACGATAATGTTGAGCAGTCACATAACCTAGGCCGCCGCCGTTGGCCAGCGTAATGACCGTGCAAGCTGTATAAACAAGGGCTTTTTTAGGAATTTTCATCAGTTAAACCTCATTGACGCAATAATGTCTTTGGCAGTTTTGAAATAATCAAGGTTTTGGAAGGTATCAACGGCCATTGGTACAACGCCTTGAGTCTCGGTACACAGGCTATCGCAAGCATTGACCTCGAAAATAATAAAGGGGTTAACTCGTTTATACGTCTTGGCGTTTACTTGATCGCCAGTTTTATAGACCAAATTACCACTCACAAACGCCGAAGTAAGGTTGTCACTAGCCACTTCAATGGCCGATGGCAAAGTTGATGGCAATATGTAGGTTAGATTTGTAACTTTACGTTGAACTTTAGTCGGACTTTTATAAGTTAGGCTTTCGGAGTTAGCACCGACAATTGAATCATTATTAACATCTGGATTGTTTTCTGGATATTTAGCATAAATAGTAATCTCGGCACGAGCTGGTGTGGTTGAACCACCGCCTTGGTCGGCGTCAAATTGAGCCGAACTAATCGTTATAACCGTGCTGTCCGGGTTACTGGTAATTCGCCAATCGGATGGATAATCAAAGTCTAGCTTTAAGGCATCCGACGTGTAGTGTTTAGTCACTGGTTTTTCAGTCGCTTTGGTTGCCGTCGTAGTAGCTACTTGCTGTTTTGATGAGTCTGTTGTCGGCAACGACACGATGCTTGCCTGCTTTTTTGGTATCCGCATCATGACATTAGTCGCCGCTAATATGCCGACGTTTACAATACAAAATAAGATGATAAGTATTGGCTGGAGTTTGCCTTTAAATTTGCTTTTGGATAGTTTTTTAGAGGTATTTTCAGACTCTACGGCCGCTGGTTTATCGGTGGCTTCGGGGGCTATTTCAACTTTTAATTCCTCGGCGGAGTCAGCCTTAGGCATGTCGTCGGCAGTCCTTTTAACCTCGACTTTTTCATCGTTGATTACTGTTTCCGAAGCCGAAGTAACCGGTGATTCGTCCGGTTCAACACTATCAGTCTCAGTGACTTCTATTTTTTTAGAAGACCCCTTCATGACTAGAATTATTGTTTATTTAAACGAAATTAGCAATAAGCTTAAGCTATAGTGGTGCGGGATACGAGAATCAAACTCGTACTTCTTGCTTGGGAAGCAAGCGTACTATCACTATACGAATCCCGCATAGTGGAGCCGATAGGCGGATTCGAACCGCCGACCTTCACTTTACGAAAGTGCTGCTCTACCAACTGAGCTACATCGGCACAACGCCAATTATAGCTGAGGAGAAATTAATAATTATAAATTAAAGTGAAGCTTCTCGGCTGGCTTGTAGATAAGCACCGGGTGCTTCGGGTCTGTCTATTAAACCGTGCGCGACTTCTTCGCGCACAGCAATTCGGGCAACCAATCTCATAGCCCGTGGAGAAAGTTGATCAGCCGGGATGCCAGCCAACTCCAGTTTGTCAAAAAAAAGCCCGGTTGCCGGCAAATCGCCTTCTTCGCAACCTAAATTAGATAATAGCTCGCTGTTAATAGCCATATTTTTATTCTTTACTAACTCCTATTAACATTATAGACCCCTAAGTCAACAACCTTGAGCATTTGGAGTCGTTTATGGATTATAGAAGTTATAAATTTGCTGAGACAAAGCTCGAACATCGCCAATACTTGCGCCATCAGTCATGATAACCAATACATAAGTCGCTTTAGAGCTATAAACTATCGCAACGTCGTCATTAGTAGTGTTAAGGTTACCAGTTTTATCAGCTACAACTGAGCCGCCGGACCCGGCCGGGATACCACTACGATAAACTTGGTTTTTCATTAAACCAAGTAAGTATGATGTGTGTTCGGCATTTAATAATTTGCCGCTGTAAAGATTAATTAACAGATTGCCGAAGTCACGTGATGAGCTTGATAATGTACCACGGGGGCTATCGAGAGCCGTTTGAGTATAGCCAGAAGCTTGAACAAATAAAGTCATGGTATGCCAGCCAAGCATGCCACCAATCGCTTCGCCGCAGTCATTGTCAGAGTACAAAATAGCCTGCCTTAAACAGTAATCCAAAGTGCCAAAACCAGTTGGCGTCGACATACTCCAGACCCCTTGCTCAACTTTGATTAGAGCGTTATAGGCGGCGAATAATTTGTAAGTACTGGCCGTAAGCATTTGATTATTAGCGTTGTAGCTGACGTTATTGACTGGATTTTTAAGATTGAAAAGACTAACTGAGTATTTACCAGCATGGGAATTGGCATAATCAGTAATGATTTTAGTTAGGGCCGCATTGTCGGCTTTGCTGTGATCGGGTGGCGCCAAAGCGGCAGCTGCCACTTTTGGATCCAACTGAAAAGTTGGGACTTTGATTGAGTTCAATTCTTTAGCCGCGGCACTTTCAGAGACATCGATTGGTAAGTTGCGAACTAATGAAATAATTGGCAAATTAACTAGTAAAATTACAGTCAACGCAAAGGCCAACGCTTGAATCGCATTACGCTGACGGTGTGGTGAGTGAATGGCTGAATTAAACTCAAATTCAGCAAACTGGAGAGGGTTCATTTTGTTTTAATTATTTATTTGAAGTTAGGACTTCAAGCTTATGGTAGTTCTGTTTTTACCTCAAAGCAAGAGGTTTTTGTCTATAACAGTTTTGTGATTTTACATTATGATAATCGGATGAGCTTCACTGACGATGGTCATAACCTCCTGAGCGTCAGCTTCTGATACAAAACTTAACCCAAGCTCATTTTCTAAACTTTGGTCTTCTCTTTCAGCCTGTAATTTTTGTGATTCATTAGTCCCAAGTACTGACGCAATCGATTTGGCTTGGGCCCATTGGCCCAAAGACATTATTGGCTTGTGTAACTTAGTTTGACGTGACATCTGCAGGCCGTCTGGCGATTCAGAAACTGTAAACGTAGTTTTCAAAAACTCCGGCTGATCTGAGGAATCATGGTAAACCGAAACTTCGATTACTTTTCCAGCCGGATTACGGCTAGCGGTAGGCCCATATCGCATAACATTAATGATTTCAGCATAATGATTCGGCCGTTGTAATTTTCTGGATTTCCATATAGTTTTGGGCAATAGTTCACCGACCTTGTTGCTAACAAGCTCAACAAGAGCTGTTTTGGTCGCTTCAGTAACAGGTTGCATAGCCTCGAGACTATCGTCGATCTCCGGGTGCTTTGAGGGTTCTTCAAATAAACTATCGTATTCCACACTATTATCACATCATTAAATAGTTTATAAATCAATCATTAGATTAGTTGAGTTTGCTTTTTACCTCTGTAACTGATACTATCTTTCCAGTCAAAATACGGGCTCGTAGTGAAGAGGCCTATCACGCCTCCCTGTCACGGAGGAGATCGCCGGTTCGAATCCGGTCGGGCCCGCCAGGATATGTAAGGTAAAGTTATCCCAATGACTGAAAAAATTGAATTATCATCTGAGCCAGTGGAATTTGGGGAAAATATAGACTTGATGGGAGCCGTCAGGGTTCTAGGAGTTGCTGCCTGTCTAGCCGCAGAAGTGGCCGAAAGCGAACTACTTGTGCCTTTGATAACGGGTGTTTATGCTCTTGAAGTCGCGCAAGCAGTTGTTAAACATCCACCAAAAGAATTTGTAGGGTTAGTTGCTAAACGAGAGTTTAAAAACGCATCTATGAACGGTATAAATTACGCCTTCTCGATTGGTAAACACGTTTTAAAAAATGGCGCAGTTACTGCAGCGCTGGTTGGGCAAACTAACCTGATGCGTAAAGCCGTACAACAAAGCCATCATTTAAAAACCTAATCCTATAACCCACTAATATTGACTTTTTGTACTGCTTATGGTAATATGACTTTATGAGTGAACAAAACAGACACCCCGATAACATAGAAGAACTTTTGCACCAGGAAGCTGTTGAAATTTTTGGGCCGGAACGTATGGCTCAACTCCAGGGTCACGAAGCTACTGAAGAATCAACCCAAGAACTCATTAACGCTGTGTCGGCTCTGTGTGCTGAACCTGTATCAACAGAGCATCATGGACTTCATTTCCGTGACCTTCAAAGAAGTAAGGGCAAGCCTTTGCACATAAAGACAAACCCAACTGGTATAACAGGATTTGGCGATAATCAAGCTGATGCCGCCACTGTGAGTATAAGCAATTTAAAAAGTGGCAGAGCCCCCCGACCTAGACACTACCCTCCATTTGGATATGAATTTCAAGAGTCAATTTTTGTTGACCATGACGGAGTTGCAAAAATAGGACGTGCTGTTTGGGCACGCCTTGGAAACGTTACACAACCGAGTGCAGTAAAACGTGCTAGTGAAGATGAAATTCAGGAGGCTCTAGACATCCTTGCTGACGCAGTTCACTACCATGATGAATTAAATGCAAAGACAGAATCTGCAAAATAGCTCCATAGCTGTTCAGTGAAGACGACCAGATTGACATTTTGTAATTATTATGCTATTATTAATCCTGTAATCTCAGAAATAAAAGGATTTAAGATATGGCATGGAAATATCACGAACATCAACAACACGCTAGTTTTGACGAAGCGGCTACTCTTGCGAAAGCTACAGCAGATCTTGGTTATGGTAAAGTAACTGCCCTTGCTAACGAAGGCGACCAGTATAAAAACCATCTTGGTGATGACAGAGTAGTTGAAGGTGGGCACATGCTTATTAAGCTAAGTGGTGATTTCCCTGAAACTACCGATGCTGTTTACGCACATGCAGAGCAAATTCAGCGAGAACACGCTCCCCAAAGTCCTGAACAAGCAAAATAATTCCACGCCCGTTCTGTTAAGGTCAACAATTTCAAATTTATTTGTCTTGAAGAACGGCTAATATGTTGCCGGCTGGATCTTTGAACCAGGCAATGTCTGGCCCTTGATTAACAGATAATCCTCGAGCTATTCCCTTTTCATCTTGATTCATAGGCATGTTGTTGTAATGTTCAAATTCAACCCCGTCAGTAACCAGCTCATCGACAGCTTTATCGATGTCATCAACCACAAAATTGAGAATAGTAAAAGATGCTGGCTGGTGGTCTTTTTTATCATAAATAAAGATTTCTCCACCGTAAGGTAATCCGAGATTGAGCCCCATGGAATCGTCTCGCAATTTAAGCCCCAAAACTTTTACGTAAAAATCTTTAGCCTTGGCTAAATCATCGACTGAAAAACCACTAAAAACTGCATTTGCTTGTAACATATTAAGATCCCCCTTCAAAGATTTACATATTAATGTTAACACTCTCGACTGAAGTAAAAAATTTGTCGACATCTTTTTAGAATTTATTTATAGTTATGCTTATGGCGCAAAAACGCAAAAGTCCTAAGCCCAAAGCCGGTGCCTGGTTTATAAAAGTTAGGGGCAGTTATCTACCTGCTAGTTCGGCCGGTTGGTTGTTATATTTGCCCTATACCGTATACCTTGTTTTTACATTGGTAGCCGCGCTGAACCAGACGAGTTCATGGCAGCTGGCGTTTTTATTTATCATTCCTAATTGGATAGCTGCTTTCGGACTTATGACTTATATAGCTAGCAAGAAAAGCTAATAAACATCTGACTTCTTCTAACCAGAAACACCATTTTAGTGGTTAGGTTTTAGTCTTTTTCTGTTGATTTTTGATCTATTAATAAGCCAATGCGCTCTGGCCGATTAATACCTATTAAGCCCAAGAATTTAGTTAATCTGGTTGGCTCAGTCCTTGGACGCTCATAAAACGGTCCAGACCAGCCATCACGCTGCAATTGACTATTTTTAAGACCCAAACCGATTGCGTTGTAGACCAAAGACTCAACGTCAACCCCGCGTGAGGCAGCCTCTTCATGGTAGGGTTGAGCGGCTTCACCTTGTAAGGTAATTCGGATTCTGGGTACCGAGGGGGTCTTATTATCTACGTGAGGAACTATTTGGAGTTCATGATTAATAGATTCTGATAGTTCATCTAGAGATTCAACAGACCCGTGTTCTGGGTTTTGGGTACTTAAATCCGTGAACGATAGACTGTGAACTTCAGTTTGAGCAGAATTATTTCTAACCATAAATCTCCCTTAGTTATTGATAAATACTTAACTATATTTAAAAAGCCATCTGTTAGTTATATCACCCTTACTTCTATAGACTAACTACAGTTTTTGTGTTATTGTTTACGTTTATGAAATTAGCGTTTGATAACGACCCTGACCACCGACCATTTGATAATCGTCCAAATGGTCATCCCGGACCATTGCTAAAAATTTCACCCGATGAAGTTGATGAGTTATTTAACACCCCTTCCCTTATTAGCGAGGCTGCTTCCTTAGTTTTGTCCAGCGCCAATGTAATTGTTGCTGACACCGACTCTGGGAACAGCTAGGTAAAGCGCTTCTGGTTGATTATTTTGTGTTTTTGTGGTATTATTTAGTTTATGACAGGAGTAAACGGCGACAAAGCTCCCAATATCGCCCTGATTGGTGGCGGTACTGGTAGTTTTACCCTATTACAAGAGCTAAAGGACATTACACCGAACATTTCGGCGATTGTTAACATGAGTGACGATGGTGGTTCGACTGGTGTTTTACGTGATGAATTAGGTGTTTTGCCCCCTGGTGATGTACGTCAGTGTTTGGTGGCCTTGAGTGATTCTCCAGTCGCACGTGAGATTTTCAATTACCGCTTTGGTGGCAAGAGTCGGTTTAGCGGCCATACCATTGGTAACCTTATTTTAGCCGGTCTGGAGCTTAAAGACGGCAGTTTTGACCAAGCCCTTAAAGATGCTAGCTCGTTATTACAAATTACTGGCCAGGTTATCCCGGTCACCCTCGAGCAACACGTGTTGACCATGCTTGATGGCGACGAATTAATTAAAGGTGAACATAAGATTGGTCATCGTCCAATTAATAGCCAAGGCGCCAAGGTCTCGCTTGAGCCATATGCCAAGCTAAATCCAGAGGCCAAATCAGCTATTCGGGACGCTGATTTAGTAATGATTGCGCCTGGCAATTTGTACGGCTCAATCTTGCCCTCCCTAGCCGTCGACGGTATGCGCGAAGCCTTTGAAAAAAGCAAAGCAAAGCGAGTGATGATTAGCAATTTAGTCACTAAACCTGGCCAAACTACTGATTGGCACGTCGTTGATTATGCCAAAACTATTGAGCAGTACATCGGTGAAGACAGTCTAGATTATGTTTTATATAACCAAGATTTGCCGTCAAGTGAATTGCTTGAAAAGTATGCTGCTGAAGGCGAATTCCCAGTTCGAACCGAGCCAGAGCGTTTCAGTGAAATTTCGGCTCAAGCCATCGGCGCTAATCTAGTCGCCAGTAATTTCGCCCATCAAGATGAAAACGATAAGGCCATCCGTCGGACTTTAATCCGACATGATGCTCATCAAGTTGGACGTCAATTAATGGGTATTTTATATCAATAAGGCAGCCGAGATGAACGATCGAGAACGTGAACCTGGCGTTTGGCAAAACATTAGTGTTGGCCGGGTGTTAGCGGTTGGCGCCTCTGTTCTGACAGCCGCCGGTTTAGTTGGTGTTCCGTTGCAAGTTGCAATTGATCAAGGTAATCGCCCAGCCGAACCGCAGGTAACTTATAATCCCTTAACTTGGGCAGCTACACCAATCAGTAACTGGATCGAAAACATCACTTCCCCAGACTTACCACAGCCAACCACGACAGCTGAATATCAACCTTAGTTTAATACCTCAAGATCGTGTCGCGCTTTTAAGCATAAATGATATAATAGGCGCGGAATGTATGAAAAATTAAAAATAATACATCATAGTCACACTGGTCGTTTAAAACCTCACGAGTTTACATCTTACCTCCCACTAGCTTTCATGGTGTTTATCACGGGTGTGGTTTTGCTAATTGCTACTTTCCCACAGGTTTCGGCCAGCGATCCACCACCTCAGTCAGGTTCAATCGGTCTAACTGGTGTAGTACCTTCTCCGCCGCCCAAAACTCCAGCCGTTATTTTATCGCCGACTAATAATCAACACTTTAAAACTTCTCCGATTACCGTTTCTGGCACCTGCCCGAGCGGGACTTTGGTTGAAATCTATAAAAATAACATTTTCGCCGGGTCTGCTCAGTGTGATTCTAGTGGCAGATTTGCCTTTGATATCGATCTACTATTCGGTCAGAATGTTATCACCGCTCTAGTTTATGATGCCCTCAATCAGGCAGGTCCAGCGTCGAACTCAGTTACAGTCTATTTTGATTCGGTACTGCCACCAAATAGTCCGCTCAGCCTCTTAAACTTAGGTGGTGAACAACTATTACTGAATACTAATGCTGTTTATAGGGGTGCCTTCCCTGATCAAATGCTAAATGTGCCAGTGAGCATCATTGGTGGTACACCCCCGTATGCAGTAACCGTGGAGTGGGGTGATTCTAATGATAAAGTTATTCCTCGGAGTAATAACGAAACTTTTAACGCTGGACACGCCTACAAGAAGCCAGGAACCTTTCAGATTACACTTAAGGGTGTTGATAGCCAACAGAGAACGGCATTTTTAACAGTGGCGGCGATAATCAATGGCCAACCAGCAGCACTTGTTCCCTCTGCTAGCACTCTAAAGCATTCCGTGAACAAAATTTTGATGCTCTGGCCCATCTACACAATAGCTGTTACCACGGTCATTAGCTTCTGGTTAGGCGAGCGACGTGAGAAGCGTATTTTGGGTAAAACGCTCTCGGCTCAGCGCCCACCCCTGGGAACGCCTGCCCCACAACCCTGATAAAAACACTTGCTTACTTTATTTATAAAGCTTATACTTATCATCAGATAGAGAATCACGGCAAAAATAGCCGTCTCCCTAAGCACAAATAAATAACAAAAAAAGACAAAAAATGAAGTCGAGTCGAACACAAAAAAGTTTTTTGCTATTTGGGCTTTTTGGCGCTGTCTTTTTTGCTTTTGTCTGGATTTCGGCCAAACCAACTCAAGCCGCCACTGGAATCAATAAAACCATAAATTTTCAGGGACGGTTGCTTAACTCTCAAGGTGCCACGGTGCCAGATGGCTCTTACAACATTGAATTCAAAATTTATCAGGACGGTGATGGCCAAAGTGTTGGCGACACAACCGGTTCACCATCAGGTACTCTGAAGTGGACAGAAGATTATCTAAACAACAATAGTCATGGAGTGACGGTCATAAATGGCTATTTGTCGGTTTCACTGGGGTCGGTTACCCCATTTGGGTCAAATATTGACTGGAATCAGGACACTTTATGGTTGTCAATGAACATTGGCGGCACCGGCCCCGCATGTACACCATTCTCTTCTTGTAGCCCGGATGGCGAAATGATTCCCATGCAACCGATGACCGCAGCCCCCTACGCCTTAAACGCTGGTGAGCTTGGCGGACTTGACAGTTCACAGTTCGTGCAACTGGCTCAAGGAGTACAAACTGATGGTGGCACCGGAACAAACAGTATTTATATCAACAAAACCGGCACGGGTAATTTGTTGGACTTACAATCAGGCGGTAGTGATGCTTTTGTACTTAGTAACAATGGTGATGTGTCTTTTGGAGCCAATGCTAATCATACTATTTCGGTGGCCACCGCCGGCGCCGGAGTAGCTGGCAAGTCGTTAACTATCAGTTCTGGCGCGGCCGGCAGTGGTGGCAGCACATTGGCTGGTGGTAATTTGGTCTTACAAGGTGGTGCTGGCGGCGGCACCAATGGCAATGGTGGTAACGTCAGCGTTGATGCCGGAGTTAAAAATGGTAGTGGTGCCGACGGAATTATTAATATTGGTACGACTACCGCCAGCGCTGTAAACATCAGTAAAACCGGTGTCACCACCGCGGTTGGTGGTAGTTTGACGGTGGCTAGCACCATCAACACGGCAACAATCTCAGGCGGAACTCTAAGCGGCGGTGCGGTTTCTGGTGGTACTTTAACTGGTACGGCAGTCAATGGATTAAATGTTTCAAGTACGGCAATAGCCGTATCAGCGGCCGCTACTGGCTTGACTGTCGATGCTGGCACAAGTGGGACT
>DATIID010000006.1:0-18982 GCA_035480035.1 Saccharimonadales bacterium (SeqCode)
GCCGGTAAAACAGTTCAAGGCACCACTTGTGCTGCTGAAGTTATTAACTTCTCACCCGAAGCCTACTTAGTGCCACCGCCATCATCATCAAGCGCCAATACCAGCTTTGATTCGATTACTGAGTTACCACCGATATTGTAAAACAATGACCAATAGTTTCTCGAAGAGCTTATGCTATAATCAAGGCAACTATGAGTCTCTGTTTGGGCTCTATAGCATATTAAGGGTGGTCGATGACATCTAAAGCCAAAAATTATCACACCAAAACTAAATTACGCCGAAACTCGAAGAGAGGTCTAGCGACATGAGTATTATTACTGGTGTATCAGATTTCTTTGGCCTCGACATCGGCACATCAAACATTCGCTTAGTACAACTGCGCGGTTCGGGCAAGACCAAGACCCTGATTAAATATGCTTACGCACCGGTAAATAACAAGATTTCGATGAGCGATTCAAAAGCTGACCAACAACAATTAGCTCAAGCTATTAAAGAGTTATTGAACCAAGCTCATATCGGTACGCGTAATGCAGCTGTTGGCGTTCCGGCTCAAAAGGTTTTTACAACGGTGGTTGACTTCAATAAATTGTCACCAAGTGAGCTGTCTAAAACCATTCCGTTGCAAGCTGATTCGATTATTCCGACGCCAATTGCCGAATCAAAAATGGACTGGGCAGTGCTAGGCCAATCACCGGCTGACCAGACCAAGCTTGAAGTTTTGGTCTCAAGTATTCCGAACGCCTTTGTAGAAGCCAGGCTTGATTTGCTTGAATCAATTGGCCTAAATGTGATTGCTTTTGAACCAGACACCATGGCACTTGCTAGGTCCGTAATTCCGGCAGACGTGGTGGCTCCACAACTGGTGTTGGATATTGGTAGCAAATCGGCTGACTTAGTCATTCAAGTTAATGGTGCCCCGCGCTTAACACGCTCCATTCCAACTGGCACTGAAGCAATTATTCGCTCAGCAATGCAGACACTAAACATTGACGAAAAACAGGCGCATCAATTTATCTTTAAATTCGGACTAAGCAAAGACAAGTTGGAAGGACAAATTTATCAGGCGATAATTGGCACAGTTGATCTATTAATGACGGACATCGAGAAATCGATCAAGTTCTTTAGTGCCCGTTACAACAACATGAAAATCGAACGCATTATCGTCACCGGTGGCGCATCGACCTTACCGGAACTACCGCTCTACATTGCCAACAAATTCGGTGTTAATGTCGAAATTGGCAATGCTTGGCGTAATGTTACATTCCCAGCCAGTCGCCAGAATGAACTACTGACAGTATCTAATTATTTCGCGGTAGCTGCCGGGTTAGCGGAGCGCAACGAATGATTCAGTTTAACCTGTTACCGGACATCAAACAGGAGTTTATTCGTGCTAAGCGTAATAAACATATTATCTTTGTAATAGCGTTTATTGTGTCCATTACAGCTGTGGGTATTTTGGTACTTTTATATCTTGGTGTAGCAGTCTTTCAAAAGAAGCACATGGATGATTTAACAAAAGATATTAGTAAAACCAGCCAACAACTCAAGAGCACGCCGGATTTGGATAAAATCCTAACTATTCAAAATCAACTTAACAACTTAGACAGTCTACACAATCAAAAACCAATTTCTTCGCGGTTCTTTGATTTTGCCAACAAAATGACACCCAAAACAGTGGTAATTAGTGACTCAGTACTTGATTTTACCGCCAAAACAATTTCATTCTCCGGTGCTGCACCTGACTTAAGCTCAGTCAACGAATTTGTCGATACAATAAAGTTCGCTAAGTATAAATATCCAGATGTTGATTCGAATGGTCAACCAAAGCTCGACAGCTCAGGCGGACAGGTTTATGTGACCACTATGGCTTTTTCTAACGTTGTGTTATCTCAAGCTTCACTGACGACTGATCCAGATACTCATTTACCTAAAGTCGAATATCAAATCGACCTCAATTTTGACCCCATCATCTTTGACGTTACTAAGAAAGTCCAACTAGTAATTCCTAACCAAATAACTTCAAGATCAGAAACCGAGAAGCCGACTTTATTCCAAAGCGATAATACTAATCAAGGTCAAGGGAACTAATAACCATGGCAAAAGTAGTAATTAGTAAACGAGTCCAAATTAGTAGAGATGTTGCTACCCAAGTAGCTGTTATAGCCGTAGCCGCATTTATAACCATGTTTTCACTGATTGCCAGTAAAACCTTGATTAGTCAGAAGTCTTATCAGTCACGAGTTATTGCCAAAAAGGAAATTGCCAAAAAACAGCTTAACGACAATATTGCTTCGGTTAATTCACTGGTACAAAAGTACAAAACTTTTGAAAGTTCACCCGAAAATATTCTTGGTGGCGATCCAAAAGGTACTGGAATACTTGATGGTGATAATGCTCGGTTAGTTCTTGACGCCTTACCAAGCAAATATGACTTTCCAGCCTTAACATCAAGTATTGAAAAGCTCTTAACTGGCTATGAGAAAGAGTTAATTACCGGTAATGATGATTCTTTAGCTCAAGCAAGTCAAACCGATATAACAACACCCGTTCCTATGCCAATCAGCTTAGGTTACGTTATCCAGCCGCCTGATTATCAACATGGTATCGATTTTATTACTGATTTAGAGCGTTCAATTAGACCAATTAGCGTAACAAAACTTGGGGTTCATGCTGATCAATCAGGCATACACTTTGCCGTCGATGCCAGCAGTTACTATTTACCAACCAAGAGCTTAGATATTAAAAAGGAATTAGTTCGATGATGGGATTCAAACAAAAAGACATCGCTTTAATTATAGTTGTTACTGTCGTTAGTGGTATTGTTTCTTTTTATGTCTCCAATATTTTATTTGGCTCTACGCATCGCAGTACCCAAGTTGAAGTCGTTGAAAAATTGGATGACACCTTTACTAATCCAGACCCTAAATACTTCAATAACAAGTCGATTAATCCAACCCAACTAATCCGAATTGGTGATAATACTAATAAAGAACCATTCCAAAGTGCTAATTAATAGCTTAGCCAAAATAAATCAATAGTTTACAATTGAAACATGAGCGTTTTATCGGCCACAACCGCCAAGCAAGTTGAAGAAGAACTACTGTCTGAGGGTTTAATTAAACCCGGCGAAGTTTTATCGCTAAAACGCCAGGCTGAAAAAGAGAAGGTCGCGTTTTTAGCGTGGCTGGTTGCTCAAGGCAAGGTAAGTGATGAAGCCCTGACACGTTCGATTGCCAAAGTTACTAAAATTCCATATGTTAATTTGTCAGATGTCAAAGTCGCTCCCGAAGTCCTGAAACTTTTGCCGCAAGAAACTGCCGAGCAATATATGGCTGTGCCGCTTGGCGTGATGCAGCATCGCTTAGTGGTCGCCATGCTGGACGCCGATAACATTCAGGCTGTTGACTTTTTATCTAATAAGATTGGCCGGCCCCTCAAAGTCTATGCCGCCAGTGAAGCCGGCATCCGTCACGTTATTTCGCAGTACATTAGCCAAGTTGAAGGTGATATGGCGTCGTTTTCAGCCGAGCAGACGGCCAGCGACAGCAAGGATGCTAAGGGAAAGTCTAAAAAAGAAGCGCCCAAACAACAAGCACCAGCCGCTTTATCGCAGGACTCGCCAGTTAGCAAAATCCTAAGTAGTATTCTTCAATTTGCTGCCAACAATGGCGCCAGTGACATTCACATGGAACCAACTGAACACGAGCTTAAAATTCGTTGCCGTATCGACGGCATTTTACGTGAAGTTGTGAAACTACCCAAAGCTTCCGAACCTGCCGTTGTATCACGAGTTAAAATTTTGTCCAACCTTAAAATTGATGAACATCGTATCCCGCAAGACGGTCAATTCTCAATCAGCGTCAACAACAAAGACATCGACTTACGTATCGCCATTTCACCAGTAGTCTGGGGTGAGCAGGTGGTCATTCGTTTGCTTGATAAAAGTGGCACCAGCTTTAAACTAGAAGACATGGGCTATACCGGTCGTGCGCTGAGAGCTATTCGGGAGGGTCTAAAACAAGCCAACGGCATGATCTTAACCTCTGGTCCAACCGGTTCTGGTAAATCAACCTCACTGTACGCTTTACTCCAAGAGATTAAGAGTGATGATATTAACATTGTTACATTGGAAGACCCAGTCGAATATAAGATGGATGGCATTAACCAAATCCAGGTTAATCCTGAAGTCGGGCTAACATTTGCAACCGGACTGCGTTCCATCTTGCGTCAAGACCCTGATGTAGTGATGGTCGGTGAGATTCGTGACAAGGAAACCGCCACCTTAGCTATTCAAGCTGCTTTAACTGGCCACTTGGTCTTCTCGACACTGCACACCAATTCAGCCGCTGGTATTTTGCCCCGTTTACTTGATATGGGTGTTGAACCATTTTTGATAGCTTCAACAGTTCACACCGTCATTGGGCAGCGTTTAGTTCGCCGACTGACACTGGTTAAAGACAAATATGAATCGGACAAAGCCGAAACGGCGGCTGTTAGTCAAACTATTGGTAAATGGCTGCCCGAAAAAACGACCGATAAAGCTGCTTACGAAAAAGATTTAGGTTTCGAGAACTTGCCACTACGTGGTCAAACCGCTTATACTTTGTACAAGGGCACGAGCAGTGTTGATAGCCCTGGCGGTTACAAGGGTAGAATGGGATTATATGAGGTGTTTGCAGTCACTGAAAAAATCCAGGAACTCATTTTGAAACGCTCTACCAGCACTGAAATCCAAAAAGCAGCGCAGGCCGAGCAGAAAATGTTAACAATGCGTGAAGATGGTTATTTTAAGTCATTAGCTGGGATGACCACTATAGCTGAAGTTAACCGCGTGGCTTCTGAAGACTTAGCTTAAATAGAAGGGTGGCAAGGTGCACGACAGTCCAAAAATCGAAATTCTACTAGAAGAAGTCATTAAGCGTAAAGCGTCTGACCTCCATCTCCAGGTTAGTTTGCCACCGATGCTACGTGTGGACGGTACGCTGATTCCAGTTTCTGGCGTTAACCCTTTAAATGAAGAAGGTATTGAGAATTTAGTTTTTGCGATTTTGGACGAAGACCAAAAGCAAATTTTATTAAAGGATAAGGAATTTGATTTTAGTTTCGCTTTTGGCGATCTTGGCCGGTTTCGAGTTAATGCCTTTCATGAGCGTGGTAATTTAGCGGCGGCACTACGTTTAATCCCGAACGAAATTTTATCAACTGACCAGCTTGGTTTACCAGAAATAGTTGAAAAGTTTGCTAATTATCCGCGTGGCCTGGTGCTAGTCACTGGCCCCACTGGCTCTGGTAAGTCAACGACGTTGGCGGCTATTATTCATAAGATTAATACTGAACGCTCGGCCCACATTATCACCATTGAAGACCCAATTGAATTTACGCATAAATCCAAAAAATCGGTAATTGTTCAAAGGGAAGTCCATTATGACACTTATTCGTTCAGTGCCGCGCTGAGGTCCAGCTTACGTGAAGACCCCGATGTAGTGTTGATCGGCGAGATGCGCGATCTGGAAACCATTGCCGCCGCCATTACCATTGCTGAAACTGGTCACTTAGTCCTGGCGACGCTACACACCAATAGTGCCGCCCAAAGTATTGACCGTATGATTGACGTATTCCCGCCACACCAACAGCCGCAAATCCGGGCCCAGTTATCCAATATTTTGATGGCCATTTGTTGTCAGCGTTTACTCCCAGCTATTGGTGGCGGTCGAACTGTCGCCGCCGAAATTTTAATTGCGACACCGGCGGTGCGCAACATTGTTCGGGAAGGTAAAAGCCATCAGCTCGAAGCTGTCATTCAAACCGGATCGGAGTTTGGTATGCAATCGATGGACAAAACTTTAGTATCACTGATTCACAATGGTACGATTACCTATGATGAGGCGCGCAATTATGCGGTTGACCTTGGTGAGCTCGACCGATTAATGAGAGGCTAACAACAAGTGCAAAGTTACAAATATACTGCCAGAAATGCCGCCACTGGTGAAAAAGTTAAGTCAGTCGTTCAAGCCTCCGATGAACAAGCGGCTGCTAAATTACTCCAAAAACAAGGTTTAACCCCAGTTGATATTAGTCTTCAGAATGATACTTCTAAAGGCATGTCAAAGATTTTTAACAGAGTTCGGGCTAAAGACCGAATCTTGTTTGCCCGACAACTATCAACTTTAATCAATGCTGGTTTGCCGCTAGTTCAAAGTTTACGCAGTGTCCAAAATACCTCCGACAGTAAACCGCTTAAAATTATTATTGGCCAAATGATTGCCGATGTTGAAGGTGGCTCAACTTTCTCAGCATCCCTAGGCAAACATCCTGATATTTTCAACGAAGTATTCATTAGCCTCATTGCGGCTGGTGAAGTTTCCGGTACGCTTGATAAGGCTTTGGAGAGGATTGCCGATCAACAGGAAAAGGATGCCGAAATTCTTAGTAAAGTTCGTGGTGCCATGATTTATCCATTGGTTGTTTTGTTTGTGATGGCACTAGTAGTTACATTTATGGTAGTCAAAGTCTTACCACAAGTCCAATTGTTATATGATGGTTTACCCGGCGCTAAATTACCATTTGTAACAGTAGCACTTTTAGCAGTTTCCCATTTTATTACTAAATTCTGGTGGGTGGTCATCATCATGTTTATCTTTAGTGGGTTTTTTGGTACGCGCTGGATTAGAACTTTAGGCGGCCGGAGTATTGTCGATAAATTTAAAATGCGGGCTTGGCCGATAGGTAATCTGTTTATGAAAGTCTATATGGCTAGATTTGCCAGAACTGGCACTACCTTAGTAGCTAGCGGTGTGCCTCTTTTACAAGTTTTGGAAATTTGCGCTAGGTCTGTGAATAATGTCCACATTTCAGCTTCATTAAAACGGGCTGCCGACAAAGTAAAGGGCGGCAAAGCATTGTCAGAATCAATCTCGGGCGATCCTAATTTTCTCGAATTAGTGCCAAATATGATAAAAATCGGTGAGCAGTCTGGTGCTCTGGAAACCATGATGGAAAAGGTTGCGACTTACTACGAGAAAGAGGTTGATAATGAAGTTAAAGCTATCTCAACCATTATAGAGCCAGTCCTAATGATTGTCATGGGAGTGGTGGCAATGACGATTGTGGCAGCCATACTATTACCAGTTTACGGACTAGTTGGCAAAGGAGTTATTCAGTAATTTTAAAAAGCTATTGCTTTTTAAACTTAAGCGTTGTACTATCTGTTACATAGAGTAAAATAACATACGATATTAAAGGGGGGCATGATAAATGCTTAAACAATTAAGAAAAAGAACCGAAGGCTTCACCATCATCGAGGTGATGATCGTTTTAGCAATTGCTGGATTGATCTTGTTGATTGTCTTCTTAGCAGTCCCTGCTTTGCAGCGAAACTCAAGGAATACAGCTCTTCGTAACGCTGCTGGCAACGTACTAGCTGGGGTTAATGAATTTATTGCAGCCAACAACGGTAAACTGCCTACAAAGGTTGGACCAACGGCAGCAGATGGTACTGTACCAATTGGTGTAGCACCCGACAACATTGTTACAGCTAAGGTAAAAGTCGGCACTACCGTGGCAAGTGGCGCTTTTGTACCCGCCGCGGCGCTTGGCACAATCTCAGTTGGCCTTGGCCAACAGTGCAACGGCCTAACTGCTTTCAAAGCTAATACACGAGCAGTAGCCGCTAGTTTCAACCTTGAAAGTGGTAGCGCAAAGCTTGCGCCACAGTGTATCGAGAGCTAATTCAAGCTTAAAGACTAATATAAAAGACGGCCAAACGGCCGTCTTTTATATTATAATGATAAGTAACTTATGACGCCTTTAATATTAATGATTTTGGGTCTATGCGCTGGCAGTTTCGTGAATGCTATAGTCTGGCGGATCCACCAACAGACACTATCAAAATCTAAGCGGGCTAAGTCAAAAAAGGCCAGTCAATTGTCGATTGTTAACGGTCGCTCAATTTGTGTAAATTGCTATCATCAACTGGCTTGGTATGACTTAATTCCAGTAATCAGTTGGATAAGTTTAAAAGGTAAGTGTCGCTACTGTCATAAGCCTATATCTTTACAATATCCAATTGTTGAACTATCCACTGCTATATTATTCCTCATATCTTACGCTCATTGGCCACTAAGTCTAAGCGGTTTAGGTCTGTTTGATTTCATTGTTTGGTTAATTATGTTAACTGGTTTAATGGCCTTAACAATTTATGACTTGAAATGGACCATTCTGCCCAACAGAATCATTTATCCGTTATCTGGGATGGCATTTCTAACTATTTTAATTGAAGCTAGCTTTTTCCAAGGCGGATTAACTCAGATAGAACAATCTATATGGGCACTGTTAATTGGTGGCGGGATATTTTATTTATTGTTTCAGATTTCCAGCGGTAAGTGGATTGGTGGCGGTGATGTTAAACTCGGAGCATTACTCGGCTTAATAGTTGGTAAACCCACCAATAGCTTGCTGTTTATTGTCGCTGCGTCGCTGCTAGGTAGTTTGATTACTTTACCTTTGTTATTAAGCCATCGTTTAAAAGCCAGCTCCAAAATACCATTCGGGCCATTACTAATTACCGGTGCCATTATCGCTAAGTTGTTTGGCGTAGTTATAGTTAACTGGTATACCAGACAGTTTTTATTTATCACTAGAACCTAACACTTTAAGAATAGTCGAATCGCATAATGCTTATGCTATAATTTGCGGTATGGGTAGAGACAAAAATGGTGGCTATACCATCTTGGAAATTGTTATTTTCTTAACAGTTTCTAGTTTCTTGTTTTTACTTGCGGCCTTGGCGATAAATGGTAAACAATCTCAATCTGACTTTTTTATTGGAGTAAGTGACTTTAAGACCAAGATAGACGATGTTATTAATGATATTTCGACTGGTTTTTATCCAGCTGTGAATGGTTTTAAATGTACTTCTGGTGGTAAAGCTGGCTCGCCGATTACAGTTAGTAAGAGTGGCGGTAAGGGCCAGGCGACTAATCAAGATTGCATTTTTTTGGGCAAAGTATTGTGGTTTGACACCAGTGGCACGGGCACACCAAACTATAGCATTATAACTGTTGCGGCTAATCGACTAGGCGTTGACGGTTTGTCGGTTATAAAATTAAATGAGTCTAATCCAATTGGGGTGCCATTTATGGAAACTAGTGGTGCATTGGTACGTGCTGTGGTTGTAACACAAGTTTACGTTAATAAAAATCCTACCAGGTCCTTTGGCATATTCACAGATTTACCCCAAACTTCATCCACGCTTACCGCCGGATCTTTAAGTACCGATATTGTAACTATTCCAAACTCTGGCCCAGGTGACAGTTTGAGCCCGGCTACGTATAATAATATTAAAAGCATGAGCACTAACACCGTAAACCTTAATCCAAGCGTCGTTATTTGTTTGCGACTAGGAACCACAGCTGGTAGTAGTAATCGTCGGGCGGCCATCGTCATTGGCTCTCATAATCGTCAGGTTACTACAGAAACTCATATTGGTGATGTTGATGATCCAGCAGTTACAAACTTTTTGCCGGGGGTAAAATGTCAATAACAAAACTTGGCCAACACGGTGACACTATAGTTGAAGTTTTAGTTTGTATAGCCCTAATTGGCTTTGCTTTATCAGCCTGTTTTAGCATTGCTGACAACAGCTTAACAATAATTCGCCAATCTGAAGAGCACAATCAGTCTCTCCAATTAGCCCAGGGCCAGATTGAACGATTTAGGGCATGGCTAAGTATCAACTCAACTAAATCAACTACACCAGGCCCCAATTTTTTTATGACTAAACAAAACTTTTTTGGATTTTGTATATTTAATGGCACTAACGGCAGTAATGGTTTATCCTTGTTTGAAATCCAAAAAGATCCCAAAGATCCGCACTGTGCAGTCAATCAAAACGGACAATTTTATTGCGAATCTAACCCCTGTGGAGCTGTTACTGACGCTGATACTGACCCTAAAGGTTATCTCTATCGAGCCGGCATCATTTATTGTTATGCCAATAGCGCTTGTGCCGGTGGAGTTAATGATCAGTTTTACGGCTCGGCTGGACGGTTTGCAGTCAACGGTAAATCCTCAAATGCCCAAAAGTTTGACGCTGTGTCAATACCATTCAGGATACATCAATGAAGAAGTTAAACGACTTAGGTTTTACAATCGTCGAATTAATGGTAGCTACGGCAGTCTTCAGTACCATTTTAGTGGGGTGTGCAGTCGGTATGATTACGATTGGTAGACAGCTACATAAAGCTGACATCTCAATTTCGACTCAAAATACCGCCAGATCAGTTATTGAAGAAGTCAGCAAGCAGGTTGAGCTTAGTTCAACAACGCCAATAATTTCTGGTAGCAACAATGCAATCTGCATAGGCTCGGTGCGTTATTCTTTTCAACCAAACAAGCAAGTTGAAAACAATCCGGGCGATTCAAGCCAAGACTATCATGCTTTGTGGCGTGATACATTCCCCAACTCAGGTACCTGTACTTCAGTCAATCTTTCTGTTCCTAACCCTAGTAACGGCGGTCAAGAATTATTACCACTCCATACCCGTTTGGCCAAGTTTGCTATTACTAATTACACGGTTGATAATAATCCTCAACATTCTTATCCTAATAAGCGTATCTGGGATATCGATGTAGCGGTTTCGTATGGTGACATAGATTTACTTATTGATCCAGCAAACAATAATTATAATTGTAAGCAAACCAGTGTGGGTGGTGCATTTTGTGCCTTATCGCAATTACACACTACTGTGTTTAGGAGGGTTCAATGACAATGCATAATTTACGCCGTGATGAATCAGGCATTGCCGCAATGGTAGTAACTATTGTAGTCTTGATTATCCTATCCATTACAACAGTAGGAATTGCCGCGATAGCCCGGCGCGAGCAACGTCAATCAATTGATCGTCAACTTAGCGCTGAGGCTTATTATGGTGCGGAGTCGGGCGTCAATGACGTTATCCAAAAACTGAAAACTACCAGCATAAGTGCGATACTTGGGGCAGGTGTAGGAAAAGATTGTAACAATCCTAATTACTGGTCCGGCAACAGTGCGTTAACGCAAAACAGCTACATTACCACTACCGCGCTTGGAGGCATTAGTGCTGGCAGTCAGTATTCATGCGTATTGCTTGATAACAAACCTAAAAGTTTAGAGTACTCTCAACTTGCACCTGATGGTGGTACAACGTCTGAAATTAACATCACTACAGCTGCCGATCCATCACTTACCACGCTAGTTTTTGGTTGGCAGGATTATAATGGGGTAGCTGGTTCAAGAGGTGCTTGCTCTAACTTGACGAGTTTGACTTTTCCGCCTGAAAATCAATGGAATATTTCAACACCTATTCTTAGAGTTGATATAACTAATCTTGGTCCGGGCTTAGGCCGCAATAACTTAATAAATAATACTAGCACCTACTTTATGTATCCTTGTCCTGCAGCATCTTTTTCAAATAGTTTTGGCGCTGTTACTTTTAATAAAACTACTGACAACAGCATTGTGCCGGGACAATGCGGGGGTTCTAATAATACGCCACAACCGCCAGATCAACTTCAACTTTGCAACGTTCATGTAAATTTTCCTGGTGGTGTTCGCCACGTTTTGATTCGTTTCAAGACTATTTATCGAACTGGCAAGATATCTGTCACTGGCCTAACTAATGGCAAACCACAATCTTTACCGGGTGGTCAGATTGTTATAGATGTCACCGCTAAAGCTGCTGATGTGGTTAAGCGTCTTCAAGTACGATACACACAAAATTATAACTTTGTTTATGCCTTAGAATCAGCCAATAGTATATGCAAGTTGTTACAGTTTGCACCTAACACCGCGAATTATGACGTACCCGGTGCTTTAAACAACGATCCAACAAACGTATGCAATCCACAATTCAATTAGATCTTAGACTTTAGTTTTTCTTGCGGTGAAATTTTTCATGAATCTTTTTGAGGTGCGGATCAGTCACATGCGTATAAATTTGAGTCGTTGAGATATTGCTGTGGCCAAGCAAGGCTTGAACACTGCGCAGATCGGCCCCATTCATCAGTAAATCGGTGGCGTAAGAATGTCGCATGGTGTGCGGGCTGACGTGTTTGGTAATGCCAGCTAGTGCCGCATAGCGGGCAATTAAGCGCTGGATACTGCGGGCTGTTAAACGGTGATAATTACCGCTTAGATCAACCTGTTTACTGCCGCTATAGCGAATAAATAATGGTTTGGTGTTGTCGGTGCGCTGGTCAACATAATTTTGAATCCACTCGGCGGCATCATCACTTATAAAAATTGGACGGTCTTTTTGGCCCTTGCCACGGACCATAAACTCCCGCCGTTTCAGATTGATATGATCACGATCTAGGCTGACTAGTTCGGACACCCGCAGACCGCTACTAAACAATAACTCTAAAATTGCTCGATCTCTGAGCCCAGTCTTGATTGCCGTGTTGGGTTGAGCAAATAAACGATCTATTTCTTCGGGCGTCAGAAAAGTGACTTGCTTGCGAACGGTGTGGGCCAACTCGACTTTGTCGGCGGTCATCGCTGGAATATTGCGTTTGGCGCAATATTTTAAAAAGCTTCTTAGGGCAATTAAATGATAATTCTGAGTGGTTTTCTGCAATTCATCACTGGTATTGGTTCCCAAACGATTAAGCCATAAGCGCCATTTGCGAATTAATTCAGCGTCAATGTCGTTAACTTTAATATCGCCCGCGAAATCTAGTAGGCGAGTCAGGTAATGGTCGTAATTGGCAATCGTCTTCTGCGAACGGTTTTGCTCAATCTCGAGGTATTCTAAAAAGTCGGTTTTAGCTTTGGCGAGTAGCATAACCCTTATTATAGCTGATAGTTAGTTAAACAGAGGTAGACATGTTATAATTTGCCTAATAATTAACTAGGAAAATCAAGTACATGGAGCAAACTTTAGTCATTTTGAAGCCAGACGTAATCGAGCGCGGTATCATTGGCGATATTATTACCCGGTTTGAACGTGTTGGCTTAAAAATTGTCGGTCTGAAGATGATTGTGCCCGAGGATGAACGGCTAGCTAAACACTATCCAACCGACCGACGTGAATTTATTGAAGGTATGGGCAATAAAACACTGAATAATTACAAAGATCTGGGCATAGACCCCAAAGCTGAATTTGGCCACATCGACCCCTATAAAATTGGTTTGGAAATCCAAAAATGGCTAGTCGATTTTATGAAAAGCGGGCCGGTTATTGCAGTTGTTCTGGAAGGTCCGCATGTCATTGAAGTGGTCCGTAAAATCGCTGGATTTACTTTGCCGTCGCAAGCCCAGCCAGGCACTATTCGCGGCGATTACTCATTTGATTCATCGGCGCTGGCTAACTCCAGTAAAAGGACAATTCACAATCTAGTCCATGCCTCTGGCAATATGGAAGAGGCCGAACACGAAATCCCAATTTGGTTTGAAGCTGACGAACTTCACAAATATGAAACCATTCATCAAAAACACATGACCCCATAGTACAATTTGTACAGACATTAGGCCCCTGTAGTTCAATGGATAAAATAGCTCCGTCCTAAGGAGAAGCTAGAGGTTCGACTCCTCTCGGGGGCACCAGTAGACTAATTACGTTTTACTTCTTAGCTGGTACAATAAGCTCATGGCAAAAGCAGCCGCTTCAAAACACAAATACTTCGAGGACCAGTTTGACGACGAAGAAGTACTGTTTGTTTTTCGCAAACACCCGATTGTGATGCGGCGCGGTTTGGTAATCGGCTCGTTTGGCCCATTGCTAGGTGTTATACCGGTAGCGATTAAGCCGGATCTGGGCTTTGGCTGGTTTTTTGGCGGCCTAGGGATTGGCTTGGCACTTGGTGTAATGCTGTATTTCCCATCGTGGATTGGTTGGTACTACAGCTTATTTATTGTGACCGATCAGCGTTTCATTCAGATTACTCAGAAGGGTTTATTCCATCGAGCGGTGGTCGACATTGGCTTGTCACAAATTCAAATGGTTAACTATGAAGTCGCTGGTTTTCAGGAAACTCTACTTGGTTTTGGTACAATAATGATGCAAACTTACATGGGTGATTTGGTGGTTCATGACATTCACCATCCGTCCAAGATTCAGAAAAAGTTAATGCAAGTTTTGCGCGATAAGGGGATTGTTGCTAACCAATATCCATTGACTGATCACGGTGGCGATAAAGAAACTGAAGATGAAAAAGAAGATTAAAGATTTTTTAAGTCGAAAAAAGATTGAGTTAATCGAGACGCCAGTAGACGGAGGCGAACGGATTACTAATGAAACCGTGGCGGCTCACCGCGAGGCCATGTTGGGGCGGGCCCGCAAATACATTTACCCATTGCAACACTCCAAACACCGAATTGTGTTGGTTTCAACCGGCTTATTTATAGCTACAGTTATAACTTTTTTCAGCTACTGCACTTTAGCGCTCTATCGGTTTGAGTCGAGCTCGACTTTTTTGTATCGGGTAACTCAAGTTATGCCATTACCAGTCGCTCGTAGCGGCGGTCATTTTATCGCTTATGAGAATTACTTATTTGAGCTCAGACATTACACTCACTATTACATAACCCAGCAGAAATTGGATTTTAACTCGTCGGAAGGCAAACAACAATTAGCTGACTTTAAGCGCCGGGCACTTGAAAAGGTCATCAACGACAATTACATCAAGCAACTAGCCGCTCAGCACAAGCTCTCAGTTAGCGAACGGGAAGTTGACGACGCCATTGCAGTAGTGCGCAGCCAAAACCGCTTAGGAGCCAGTGATAAGGTATTTGAAGATGTGCTTCGTGATTATTGGGGTTGGTCGCTGAACGATTTCAAGCGCAGCCTGCGTTCTGAGCTGCTAGCCGAAAAAGTAGCGGCTGTTCTAGATACCGATGCCGCAGTCCGGGCTCAAAAAGCACTTAATGAATTAAACGGTGGAGCCGACTTTGCCGCCACGGCTAAAAAATACTCTAATGATGCTGCCACCAAAGATCTAGGTGGTGAATATGGCTATCCGATTGATGAAACTAGTCGGACCATCAGTTCCCAAGCCACTGAAGCATTGTTTAAACTTAAACCGGGTCAACACTCTGGCGTGGTTAACACCGGTCTAGCCCTTGAAATTCTTAAAAATATTGAGACCAATGGTGATAAAATCCGAGCCGCCCACATAGTCTTTTATTTCAAAGACATAAACATTTACATTAATGACCTAAAGGATAAGCAGCACACCCGAACCTACATTAATGTATAAAACCTTGAGTAATTTAATAAAACGTGTAAGATAAGGGCTAACAGGTCTCTTGCGAGTCATGCTTTAAGTGTTCGAGTAGAGAAAAAGGTCGTCCTGTAGAAGTAAAGTAGAAAAGGATAGTAATTAAAGTATGGCAAGTAAGTTATTTATAGGGAGTTTACCCTATTCAGTCACTTCTGAGCAGCTAAACGAGATGTTTGCAGCTCATGGTACGGTGGTTTCAGCCGTCGTTATCATTGACAAATTTTCAAATAAGTCCAAAGGTTTTGGATTTGTTGAAATGTCAACCGATGACGAGGCTCAAGCGGCTATGAAAGCCCTCGATGGCTCAGAAGTTGAAGGTCGTAAGATTATGGTCAATGAAGCCCGACCACAAGAGAAGCGACCACCACGTGAAGGTGGTTTTGGCGGCGGTCATCATGATCGCGGCGATTACCGATCTCACTAAAATCTTTGGTCGTGATTTTTTAATCACGACAGATTTAATAAAAACTCCCGGCTTATCCGGGAGTTTTTATTTGCCAGGGTAAATTATTGATTCTTTTAATAGGCCACGGCAGACAGCTACTTTAATGTCCCGGCCCATGGGGTCGACTGCTTCAAATTCGTACTTTACCCAATCGCCATTAGCGCAACCGTTGAACGATGGTAAAAAGTTGTCAGTATACAGAATATGCGGGTCTTTATAACCATTATCTTCTAGCAGATGTTCGGCTTGATTAGCGCCATAAGTTCGTTCAGCCAACTCGCCAAGACCCCGAGCGCCGGCTAAGCCCAGTGCCATTACGCCAGCAAAGACCGCGGCCATTTTTAGGCTATGACGGTTTTCTTCTAAAATCTCTCTCATAAGCGCTAAAATATAACATACCAAATACCTCGGGTCAACCCGGCTTAACAGATTAAAAGTCCAGTTTTAGATTATAAAAAACCTAGTAGCCGTAGCCTTTGGCTGTTCCACTCTTATGAATGAAGATAAAATAAATTAAACCATAAACTATTATGGCCAAAACGACATAGATAAGCACCCATTGCCAAATTGGACGTTTGCCGTAGCCTTTGGTCGGTTTCGACGGCTCAGTCGGCGGCGAGGTTTGGGTCTGTGGTGTTACCGGCGATGGAGCCGGGGCTGGTGAATCTGTTGTTTGTTGATTATTCTCAGGTGGCATAGTTACTCCTTAGTTATTGTTTAATTATACTCTTACTTAAACTAGGCTAATGCTTTGGCTTTTGGCTTCCGAACATTGGTTATGCCGATAGCAGAAACAATTCCACCAATTAACAGTAGTACAGCCATCGTAATTGCGGCTTTATGAAAGGCATCGACGCCATGAGATACGGAACCGGTGAAGGCATCGGCACCGATAACCAAACCAATCAACGCAATCGCAATTAATCCAGCAATTCTGGAAACTGCATTGTTGATCGCTGAACCAACACCAGCATTGCGGCTATCAATATCGCCCAATATAGCTGCTGTTAAGGGTGCGACTGTCATTGACAAGCCTAGACCAAAAACCATAATCGCCGGGAAAATCTGTGACCAATAATTGATATCAGCATTAACCCTGAGTAGCAATAAAAAGCCAATTGCCCCAACAATTGGACCGATCGCCATAAAAAAACGCGGACCATATTTGCCAGCTAAACCACCGAATTTTGGCGATAACAGAAATAAAATAATAGTCACCGGTACAAACGACAGACCGGCATTTAAGGCCGAATAACCACCAACTGATTGAACAAAGATTATTAGTGTAAAGATGGCTACTGACAGGCCAGCGTAAATTGATGTGGTGGCAATATTGCCAACGCTAAAATTACGGACTTTAAAAAGTGATAAAGGCAACATCGGATTTTTTATGCTTTTTTCATAAAGCAGAAATCCAATCATTGAAACCACACCTATTAATAATGGCCAAATAACCAATGGACTTGACCAACCATAATGCGGCTGTTCAATAAAACTATAAACTGGACCACCTAAACCAACAGCGCACAGGATAGCACCGACAATATCTACATGTACTCCGACTGGTAATTTCTCCGGAAGTTTAAGTAGTTTCATCAGAAAAAGGGTGATAGCAATCGGGATTACATTAATACCAAATACCCAGCGCCAGGAGGCTGAATCAACTAAGAAACCGCCCAGTAAGGGCCCGACAATAAACGAAATGCCAGTCCAGGCCGTCCAGGTGCCAATCGCTTTGCCTTGAGCTTCGCCCGAGAAGGCCGAGATTATCATTGCCAGCGAACTAGGCACTAGCAAGGCACCGGCTAAGCCCTGGACTGCTCGCATGACTATTAAAAAGGTTACATTTGGAGCTATGGCGCAGAGAATTGAAGCTACCAAAAAGCCAATTAAACCAGCAGACAAGACTTTCTTGCGGCCAAATAAATCAGACAACGAACCGGCTACGAGGATAAATGAGCCAAGGGTTAACAGATAAGAATCAACAATCCATTGTTGAGATGCCAAGCCACCACCTAGTTCTTTAGAAATAGCCGGTAATGCGACATTAACGACAGAAGAATCCAAAAAGGCGACAAAGGATGCCAATATACTAATAATTAACACCAGTTTGAGTTGTTTATTCATGTATGTAAACAGCATAGCAAATAAGCTGTAAACTAACAGCCAGAATGTTATAATGCTTAAAGTTAATTAGGGGGTCGATTCGACTTTCAACAGAAAAATTTATGGTGGGTAAATAACTTTAATGGCTGAGGATGAGCAAACCAATAATCCTGCTCCGACAGTGACACAAAGTAGTGGCACGATTGATGACGAGTTGCTTAAATCCATCCTGCTAAAAACTCAGTACTTAAAAGCTGAAGATATTGCCAAAGCTGAAGAATACACCAAGAAAAAACAGGTTAGTCTATTTAACTATTTGATTAATCAAAATATACTGGCTTATGAATTTTTGGGCCAGGCAGTGGCCGAATATTACGGTGTTGAATTTGCCGATTTAGAGGTTTACCAGCCGTCCAAGAAAAATATTTCACTAATTCCGGCTGATGTCGGCCAAACTTATCGTGTCGTGGTTTATCAGGTAACCGACCAAGCAATTGCCGTGGCGACCGATAACCCAACTAAGCCTGGTTTGGTTGAGGCGCTGCAAGGCGTTCTTGGTAGTAATCGACCAATCAAAGTGCTATATGCTTTACCCGACGAACTAAATGAATCGTTACTTTATTACCGCAAGTCGTTAGCCACTCGCTTCAATCAAATTATTCAGCAGCAGGCCCACGTCGCTCCAGAAATCATTGATGAAATCATTAAAGATGCTACCGCTTTTAAGGTGTCTGACATTCACCTCGAACCAGAAAAAGACGTGGTAGTAATCCGCTTCCGAATTGATGGTGTATTGCATGAAGCCGGCCAATTGCAAAAACAATACTATGACAACATTTTGAACCGGATTAAAGTCCAGGCCCATATGCGCATTGATGAGCACAATGCTAGCCAAGATGGTGCCATACGTTATGAAGTTGACGGTAAGCCGGTCAACGCTCGAATTTCAATAGTGCCGACGCTTGACGGCGAAAAAATCGCTATTCGTTTGCTAGCTGAATATGCGCGTGGCCTAAACATTAAAAGTCTGGGTCTGGCTAATAATGACCGTCTGGTATTAGAGCATCAGGCCAAGCGTCCCTATGGCATGATTATCTCAACTGGGCCAACCGGCTCTGGTAAAACCACCACTATTTACGCCATGATGAAATTAATTAACCGGCCGGAGGTTAA
>DATIID010000007.1:0-2532 GCA_035480035.1 Saccharimonadales bacterium (SeqCode)
GCCGGTAAAACAGTTCAAGGCACCACTTGTGCTGCTGAAGTTATTAACTTCTCACCCGAAGCCTACTTAGTGCCACCGCCATCATCATCAAGCGCCAATACCAGCTTTGATTCGATTACTGAGTTACCACCGATATTGTAAGTATTAAAAAACACAAGCTTTATACTATACTTTATATAAGCTATGAGTGAAAATACAGGCGTGGGTACTCCAATTAAGAATAACCCGATCGTTAGTTTGTTAAAAAGTCGCCGATATTGGGGATGGGTAATAGTCATTTGTATTATTGTCGTTTTATTAATTTTGGCTCTACTTATTCAAGATAGTCATAGGCCGAAAAAGCTAGTTAAGATTGCCCCATGTTCTGATCAAATCCTGCAAGAGGCAGCACCAAATCTTGACACTACCAAGGTCACCGAACTTAGTAAAGTTGTCGATAAAATTACTGCCATTCCTAACTATCAAAGTGACGTTAACTGCATGTATGTAGTTACTGATTTTTATGTTAATTTAAGCGATATTGATAACGCCGATAAAAGTCTGACTGTACTAAAACGACTCTACAAACTAACTTCAAATGCCCAGTCGGATACTGATAATCTAAGCCCATTATTGAAGACTAATACCGGTAGCGTCAAAGGTCTAGAAACTAGTTTAGCTGCTCTAAAGTCGATGAAGTCCAATACTCCAGGCGGCGGCAGTGCTTATGCTGTTGATGAAAATGGCAAAATTATACCAATAGGCGGCAAAAAGTGAGCGAAATGTTACTTGGGACTAATAAATCACGAAAAGGTAGGTTTAAACACGCCAGCTCATTGGTCAGTTTAGTTTTGGTAATACTGGGTTTTCTACTCATCAATCCTGCTAAAGTCTTCGCTTCGGTTATTTGGAACGCTGGCCAGCAAGCTTCTTATAAAACCCAAATGCCAGCATTTAATTTTAGTACTCTAAATAATTGTGGAGGCGGTGCTAGCCCAGCCTATACCCAATGGGTTGCAAAACCGGGAGCTCCAACTACCAGCGTCGTGCAAGTTAACTATAAAGATACAACTGTTGGCTTGAACTTTAATTATAATGGTGCGGTTTGTACTTACAGCCCCAATAGCGTGATAGATACTTTGCTTAGAGTTAACGGTGCATCGGTAGACGGTGGTGCGTCAATTACTGGCATTAATGGTGATATGCATCTAATCTTTGGAGCAGGTGCAAAAGTTGGGACCTATCAAATATCGGCCAATGGTTTTAACCTCAATTTGGCTAGTGGTTTTCAAAACTCTAGCCAAACATTTCATGTGACAGTGAATTTTCGGCAACTCAACCATTTTCCATCCGGATATGTATGCGTCGGAAATAACAAAAAAGTCGGGGCTGGCCAGGTTAACTTATGTCCACAAGTTTCGCTGGGTGTTGCGGTAACAGTTAACGTTTTCCCTAACCGCCCACCATGGTTATATGCTGATGTCGAATGTAATGGTTACGATGAGCCAGATGGTTTTTATGTAACAGCTCGCGATCCGGACTCACCAACCGACCAAAGTTCCTTTGGCGTTAGTTGGCAGTTAGAAAACTATGACACATCAATTAACAAATGGGTACCGGGTTTAGCCAACAAGGGTACTACCAATGACATATTTGGAACTGGTACACACCGCAAGCAAATTCTTTGGAAAAATTCCAATCTACCAGATGATCAGGAGCATCGTGTTCATGTCTGGACATACGGTTGGGGGCCGCAAGATGCCAACAACTATAATGATGTTTATGCTGAAAATAAGTTAAAACCTGGAACCTTTAAATGGGGACCGTGCGTAAAGCCAGATGATCAATTCCAGCTGGTTCACAAAGTAGTTAAAACACCAGTCTTGGTGCCAGATGACCAGAATCCCAAAAAAGCTAATTTTTATGCAAGTCTGATCACCAATGGCCGAGCACCGGTTAAAAATGGTATACCAAGAATTAAACGCGACTTTTGTATTATCAAATTAGGTTCTGCTACTTGTACTATTTTTCTGACTCGACCTGCGCCATTGGCACAAGCTACTATACCGGATGACAATAACGGGCGTATATATATCGATAATTTGGTCACATTGCCAAATGGTATTATGCCGGGCGATCAGATCTGTGAAATATTTACCACGCCCCTTGGCGGACTGATAAACTTAAATCCTAAATCAGCTAAGTTTCATTATTGGTCAAGCATTGATCCTCAGGCAAAGGACGTTCCAACTCGAGTCTGTGCCTCGACTTATGTGAAATCCTACTTCAGTGTTTACGGTGGCGATGTCTTTGCTGGGGTATCTGGTACATGTGGTCCTGGCTGGGCCAATAGCACTTCTGCCGGGATCTACGCTTTTAGGGGCCGTCTAAATGGGAGCGCTAAGTCCAATATGGGCGCTGGTGGGGAAGCCGGAGTGTTTGCCCTCGGCCCCATCAATGACAGTGGTATCTATGGCTTTATGAGCGCCAGGCTAAGAACTTCATTCCCAATTCCTCAGACTGATCTAACCTTTGCTAATACTAATGGTTTGA